>JAKSQJ010000015.1 GCA_024404195.1 Clostridia bacterium
GGGAGAAACCGATACGGAACTGATTTTGCAAAAGTTCGCCGACACTTCTTATACGACGGTTGCCCAAATGGTCAATATCGTCGGTTGTTCCGACATCGTGGGGCAAACCGAGGAAATAGTTAACGGAAGCGAAAATATCGTCAAGAACGATATGCTTCGGGATAAGACTGTCGGCAGCTTCAATAAGCGCTTCCTTCAATTCTTCCTTACTGCCGGTATTATCAAGAACTTCCTTTAATGCTTTAAGGGATACCTTCTCGTTGATACCTGCCTTATCAAGCTCTAAAAGCTCTTCTTCGGTAAAGTCGGTAAAGTCGGCAAGGTTTACCATTCCGTTTGTTATAACCTTAACCTCAGTAACATTACCCTCGGCGCTCTGAACATTGATATATGCTTCAATAACGCCCTTCTTTTCAAAGAGCTCTGCAAGCTCGGCGGTAACAACGGTTTCGGCATCTGCCAAAATCTCGCCCGTAAATGTATCAACAACAGGACGGGAAAGGACCTTTCCTTTGATACGGGGAGCAAGGGATAATTTCTTATTATATTTATAGCGACCTACACGGGAAATATCGTATCTGTGAGCATCAAAGAACAACTGCTTAATGTAAGTTTTTGCGCCCTCAATGGTAAACGGCTCGCTCGGACGAAGCTTTTGATAAACCTCAACAAGTGCTTCTTCGCCGGTCTTGGTAGAATCAACCTCAAAGGTTGCGGCAAGACGCTCATCGTCACCTAAAAGGTCACGGATTTGCTGATTTGTTTCAACAACCGATGCATTTGTTTCAATGCCTTCGTCGTTAAGTAAGCAGTTAAGAGCGCGGACAAATACAGATATAGGTAATTTTCTGTTCTTATCAATTCGGACATATAAAGCGTTGTTTGCGGCGGTCTCATATTCAAGCCATGCACCGCGGTTAGGAATAATGGTTGACGAGAAAAGGCGGTTGCCGGTTTTCTCATCTGCCTTTTCCGCAAAATAAACACCGGGGGAACGAACAAGCTGAGAAACAATGGCACGCTCGGCACCGTTGATAACAAATGTTCCCGAAGCGGTCATAAGCGGAAATTCACCCATAAACACTTCAAGGTCTTTGATTTCGCCGGTTTCGGCAAATTCAAGACGGGTTTTAACACGAAGCGGCGCAGAATATGTTGTATCTCTTGCCTTACATTCGGCAATATCATACTTCGGCTCATCGTCAATACGGTAGTCAATAAAGGAAAGGGACATTTTTTTACCGAAATCGGTAATCGGGTCCATATCCGCAAAAACTTCCTTCAGACCTTCATGGATAAACCAATCGTAAGAATCTTTCTGAATTTCAATGAGGTTCGGCATATCAATAACTTCATTGATTTTGGAGAAAGTCATACGCTCGTTTCTGCCTAAACGAATCGGCTTGACCATATCAGTTTTCTTCATAGGTCGGATTCACTCCTATAAAATAATATAATGTAAAAAAATCGCGGTTTTTGACGGGCAAAATTGTGCAATTTTTAAGGAAAAATATGATGGTTTTTCCAAAAAAGGCGCAAAATCCCCCATCATCCATTAGTAATTTTTGATTATATACCAAATGGGAAACTTTGTCAAGTAAAAATTTATGTTTTTTTAAGTTTTTTTGAAAGACGCAAAAAAACTCTTCTATTTTAATGAAAAGTTTGATATAATACTAAATATATAATTAAGTTTGAGGGAGGAAACGAAATGGAGATAAAAATCGGCGAATTGACGGTTGAATATACCGAGTTCGGAGAAAAAGGCGGAATACCGGTTTTAATGCTTCACGGTTGGGGCTCCTCCTTTGATGTTTACAGGTCGGCTATGAATGCCCTTGCCGACAGGTGCCGTTTGGTAGCGGTAAACTTTCCCGGCTGCGGAAATACTACCGTTATGAGCGAGCCTTGGGATTTGGAAAAATACTGCGATTTTGTATTAAAGTTTATGGATGCGGTCGGTCTATGTAATCCTATTATGATAGGTCATTCTCACGGCGGAAGGGTTACATTATATATGACCGCAAAGGGAATGGTTAATCCTCCGAAAATCGTTTTGCTTGATGCGGCGGGACTTATTCCCGAAAAAAGTCCGAAACAGATAAGAAGGGCAAAAAACTTTAAGAGGATTAAAAAAGTTTTGTCCCTTCCCGTTATAAATAGGTTTTCGGGCGGACTTCTAAATAAGGCGAGAAAGCATTACGGCTCGGCGGACTATAATGCCGCACCGCCGGTGCTTCGCCAAACGCTCGTTTCGCTTGTTAATACCGATATTCGTGATATTTTGCCGAATATTAACTGCCCCTCGCTTCTTATCTGGGGCGAAAACGATACCGCAACACCGCTTAGCGACGCCAAAATCATTGAAAAGCTTATCCCCGATGCGGGACTTTGCGTAATAAAGGGCACGGGGCATTTTTCGTTCTGCGAAAAGCCCTATGAAGCCAACGCCATTTTAAGAAGTTTTATAAAGTAGGAGATTTATTTATGCCGACTCTTCTGATTGTTTCAGCGGTTATACTTTGCGTTTCGCTTGTTTTTTCGCTGTATAGACAAGTTCAAATGTTCCAGCAAAATTCATATTTTCCGTCAAGATACTCAAAATGGGTTTACGGCTCATTTAATATGGAAGTTACTTTTTTAAGCTTCGGATTTTGCCTTAATTCTTTTTTATTGTTTCAAAAAGCATACTTATTAAGTGTCATATTTTGCGGAATAATTCTTGCCGTAAGAGCGGTTTTGGCGGTAAATACCTATAAAAAATCAATTAAGAAATTAGTTTTTACCGCAAGGGTAAAAAGATTTACCGCCGTTTCGGTTGCGGTTTTGGTTATACTGCTTTCGGTAATGACTTTATCCGATAATATTTTAGTGCCGAAAATTTTGTTTACGGTTTTGGAAATGCTGTGTTTTATTTCGCCGTTGTTTTTGCTTGTTATCTGGCTTATTACCGCACCTATGGAAAAGGCAATTTCAAGCCATTATATAAACGATGCGAAAAAGATACTTAAAAACAACCCTCAAATTACGGTTATCGGAATTACGGGCAGTTTCGGTAAAACTACAACGAAATTTATACTAAACCGAATTTTAAGCGAAAAGTTCAATACCGTTTGCACTCCGCAGAGCTTTAATACCCCTATGGGTGTTGTCCGCACCGTAAGGGGAGATATAAAGCCGAATACTCAAATTTTTATTTGCGAAATGGGTGCAAAGAAAAATGGCGATATTAAAGAAATTTGCGATATTGCCCACCCGAAATACGGAATTATAACCTCCGTAGGCGCTCAACACCTTGATACCTTCGGCAGTATTGACAATGTTTTTAATACCAAATTTGAATTGGCAAACGAGGTAGCAAAAAACGGCGGTTTAACATTTATAAATGCCGAAAGCGAGGATATTGCTTCAAGATACGATAAAGGCGATAAAACCCTTGTCCTTTTCGGCGGAAACAGTGATTATAGAGCGGAGAATATTGTCCGCAATTCCTTTGGCTCTAACTTTGATTTAGTGTTAAAGGATAAAAGAATACCCGTTTCAACCAAGCTTTTGGGGCTTCACAGTATTTATGATATTTTAGCGGCGGCGGCAATCTCTTTTAATTTGGGTGTTGACGAAAACAGTATCAGGGTTGCCGTTTCTTCCCTTAAACCTACCGAGCACCGTTTGGAGTTAAAATCCTATATAAACGGCTCTTTACTTATTGACGATGCCTATAATTCAAACCCTGTCGGTTGTCTTGAAGCGGTAAGAACTCTCGGCGCCTTTGAAAACTATAAAAAGGTGATAATTACACCGGGACTTATTGAACTCGGCAAAAAAGAATATGATGCAAATTACAGTTTGGGGCTTGAAGCCGCAAAATACTGTGATATAATAATCCTTGTAGGTCAAAACCGTTCAAAGCCGATGATGGATGCGATAAACACCACCGATTTTAATAAGGATAATGTTTTTGTTGTTTCTTCCTTTAAGGAAGCGATGGAGGTTTATACTCCGAAAGCCGACAAAAACAGCGTAGTATTGCTTGAAAACGATTTGCCCGATAATTATTTGAATTAACATAAAAGAGGTTTTGTTTTATGAAAACAACTATTGCCGTATTTTTCGGTTGCCGTTCGGTAGAACACGAGGTTTCAATAATCTCGGCTGTTCAGGCGATGAACAGTATAAATAGGGATAAGTATGATATTATCCCCGTTTATGTTACAAAAGAGGGCGCAATGGTTACGGGTGATAACCTTTTTACCATTGAAAACTACCGTGATTTGCCGAAGCTTATGGAGAATACCGAGGAAGTAACCTTTATCAAGGGCGAAAACGGCGTAAATATGCATTATATAAAGCAGGGTATGTTCTCAAAGAAAAAGGATATCCGTATTGACCTTGCTTTCCCGATAGTTCACGGAACAAACTGTGAAGATGGAACAATGGCAGGATATTTTGAGTTTTTGGGACTTCCGTATATCAGTTGCGATATTGTTTCCGCCGCCGTCGGTATGGATAAATCGGTGTTTAAGGATGTTTTACTTAATGCCGGACTTCCTACGCTTCCTTGCTTTACTTTCAGAAGCAGAGAATATCTGCTTAATAAGGAAAACATCAAAAAAACCATAGGCGAAAAGATAGGTTATCCGCTTATTATAAAGCCGGTTAATTTGGGCTCAAGTGTCGGCATAACAAAGGTAAACAGTGAAGACGAGCTTATTGATGCCTGCGATTTGGCGGTATCCTTCGGTGATAAGATTTTAGCCGAAAAGGCCATTACGGGACTAAGAGAAATAAACTGCTCGGTTTTAGGCGATGCCGACGAATGTAAGGCATCGGTTTGCGAAGAACCGTTTATGCATGACGAAATCCTTTCCTATAAGGATAAATATTTAGGCGGCTCAAAGGGTAGTAAAGGCGAGGGCGCCTCAAAGGGTATGGCGTCTCTCGGAAGAAAGCTTCCTGCCGATATTTCAAAGGAAAAATCCGACGAAATAAGGGATATTTCCTGCAAGATATTTAAGGCAATGGGTTGTTCGGGTGTTGTCCGTATTGACTATCTTATGGATACAAACGATAACGATAAGATTTACGCAAACGAGATAAATACCATTCCCGGCTCTCTTGCTTTTTATCTTTGGGAGGCAACGGGTATTAAATATACCGATATGTTAGACGAGCTTGTTGAGATTGCCTTTAAGCGCCAAAGAAACAGAGATAACCTTACCTTTACGATAGAAACGAATATCCTTTCGGGAGTTTCTTTCGGAGCAAAAGGTTCAAAGGGCTCAAAATTCTGATTAAATAATATGTTTATAAAAAGCAACCCCCGAAGTGAAAAAACTTCGGGGGTTGTCTTATTCATAAAACCTAATTCGGCGAATAAAGTCGGACGGCTTTTTCCATAAAATCAACGGTAACTCCGAAATATTCAGCCAACGAAAATACCGTATCGTATCCGTTTTCAACCGCAAATTTATAGTTCTTTTCGGGGATAAGATTATGTATCGCCCATTTGTCCGCTCTTTTTTCGTGCTTTTCCCTTACATCAAAGGGGGAGTAAATGTTGTAAAAACTATATGTAAGGCAGTGCCCCAACTCATGCGCTAAACAAACCTTTTCGCTGGCGCCTTTAAGCTCGTTATCAAGACCTACATATAAATTTTTACCCGATTTCACCGAAACCGATTTATTTTCCCTTACATTAAATCTGTCAACCGTAACACCCTGCTTTTCTGCGATGCAGTAAAGCTTATTTGTTTCCATTCTCTCTCTCCTTAATGAATTCTGCGTAACGCTTAACCTCCGTCCACATTTCATCGGTAACCACCGTGTCCCCTCCGAACAGGGCAACCTTTAACGCATTTTCGTCAGATTCCTTGCCGTAAAGGTAGTCAACACTGATGTCAAAATAGTCGGCGATTATTGATAAGGTTTTTGCAGAAAGCGTTTTTTTTCTGCCCGACTTAAAGTCCGAAAGGGAAGCCCTCGGTATCCCGCAAGCACTGCACATAACGGTAATGTTTACGCCCCTTTCCTTACAAAGATTCTCTATTCTTTCATACAGTTCAGGCATTTTTCTATCCCCTAATTACTAAATTTCATAATTTTATGCTTGACATTTACGAAAATTCGTAATATAATATACTCGGAGTTACGAAAAGTCGTAAAATATCCCCTACATTTGCAATTATATTACGCCATTTCGTAATTGTCAAGTATTTTTTTCAGGAGGTAAAATATATGTACTATTGTCTGGACTGTGAAGAAAAATTTGAAAGGCCCTACCGCAAAGCGGCGAAAGGAAAACCGGCGGATAAAACTGATTACTGCCCCTATTGCGACAGTAAGAACATTGAAGAGCTTGTTGTTGAATACTGCCGTTGCTGCGGAAGAAAGCTCAAAAACGGAAACAGGCGCTACTGTTCTTCGGTTTGTATAAGCAGGGGACCTAAAATGTATGAACGGCAGGAAAAACGGTTAATAAAATTAAGGTCATCGCCGATATACCAAATTGCCCGTAAAATTGCGGAATATAATAAGAAGAATAATACCGATTTAAGTTACGGTCAGTATGTTGCGCTCGTTTGCGGAGGTTAGAATGGAAATACCAAAGGAAAAAAGAAAAATCCTATCGGGATATCGGCTCTTAAATACCAAAATTGACAGGTTAGAGGAAATGGGAAATATGTTTCCGAATGAGCGAAAAAGCTATGAAAGCGAAGCCAAAAAATGCAGGGGACTTATGAAGAAAATAGAGGTTGCCATAAAGGCGATTGACGATGGAGTTTTATCCGAAATTCTCTTTCAGAAATATGTTCTCGGAAGAAGCTTGGAAACCATTTCCTATTCTTTATGTTACAGTAAACGGCAGACCGAAAGATTACATATTTCGGCGCTTAATAAATTGGAAATTTAATACTTCCGTAAAAAAACTCTTTACAAAACGGTTTTTATTTTTTATAATAAAAGGCGAACAAATGTTCGGGAAGCCGGACGGCGGATTTCAGATGTCGGATTGCAGACGGCAAGACAAAAGGGAGTGGGAAAATGAAGGACCGAACGATTTTACATTGCGACCTTAATAATTTTTTTGCTTCGGTGGCGCTTCTTTCTCACCCCGAGTATAAGGATAAACCCGTTGCGGTTTGCGGAAGTGCAGAAGAGCGTCACGGCATAGTCCTTGCGAAGAATTATGTTGCGAAAAAGTATGGTGTTCAAACCGCCGAGGTTGTTTGGAAGGCAAAGCAGAAATGCAAAGACCTTATTATTTTTCCGCCCGATTATGAGCTTTATAACGAGTATTCAAAAATCGTTCGGGGGATATACGAAAAATATACCGATATGGTTGAGCCGTTCGGCATTGACGAATGTTGGCTTGATGTTACGGCGAGTCGGCTTCTTTTCGGAAGCGGCGAGGAAATTGCTTATAAAATCAAAGAAGAGGTTAAAAAGCGGACGGGACTTACAATATCGGTAGGTGTTTCCTTTAATAAAATTTTTGCGAAGCTCGGCTCCGATATGAAAAAGCCCGATGCGGTAACGGTTATAACAAGGGAAAATTTTAGGGAAAAAACTTGGGGACTGCCGATAGGCGACCTGCTTTTCGCCGGTCCCAAAACCACGAAAAAACTAAACAGCCGAGGTATTTATACCATAGGCGATATTATTAAATGTGATGATTTTATATTAAGGAAAACGCTTGGAATAGGCGGAGTAAAGCTCAAAAATTATGCTATGGGGTTTGATGAATCCTTGGTAACTCCGGTAAGCGACAGTTATAAGCCGAAAAGTGTCGGCCGAACGGTAACACCGCCTTACGATATTCTTGACGGCGAAACGGTATGGAAGATTTTTATTGAGCTCGGCGAGGATATTTCAAGAACTTTGCACGAAAAGAATATGGTCGCAACGGGGATTTGCGTTCATACGAGGACCGTCAATTTAGATGTTAAGGAAACATCCCGTTCGTTTTCGGACGCTGCCGACTGTTCCATAATTCTTGCCG
The DNA here is from genome assembly GCA_024404195.1 of Clostridia bacterium. GTDB lineage: Bacteria > Bacillota > Clostridia > Oscillospirales > Acutalibacteraceae > UBA737. Next base: position 8,000 of record JAKSQJ010000015.1, read on the forward strand.
AAAAGGCGATGGCTCTTTTTGATGAGGTTTATAGGTTTGATATGCCCTTGCGCTCGGTCGGATTCAGAGCGATAAACCTAAAACAAAAGGAAAATATGGGTTTTCAGGCCGATATATTCGGCAACTTTACCGAGCAAATGAAAAAGGACACTATAGAAAATTCCATAATGTCCGTAAGAAAGCGTTTCGGTAACGATTCCATCAAGCGTTGCCGGGTTCTATAATGGGTTCAATTTGCTTTTTTTGAAGCGCCGATTCAACCGTTTCTTTAATCCTTGAAAAATTGCAGACCAAAGAGTTCGGCTTTTTAATATAATCGTCTTGGGAAAAGGGGACAAAGTAAATATTTTTATAGTTTTCAAGATGTCCTATGTTTTTTGAGCTTCCTGCCAAACCGTCGTTGGTGGAAACCCCTAAAACAACGGGACGGTCGTTGCGAAGATGCGCTTTAATTGCCATTGTAACCGCCGTATCGGTAATGCCGAGAGCCGATTTTGCAAGGGTATTGCCCGTGCAGGGAGCAACGACAAGAACATCAAGAAGCTTTTTAGGGCCTATCGGCTCGGCTCCGTTAATATCGTGGATAATCTCGTTTTGGCAAATATTTTCAACCTCTTTGATAAAATCCTTTGCCTTTCCGAAACGGGTGTCGGTATTATAAACGATTTCCGACATTATCGGAATGATGTTTATATCCTCTTTTGCAAGTTCTCTTAATGCGTTTATTGATGCTTTAAGGGTGCAAAAAGAACCGCATAACGCATAACCTAAGGTGATGCCTTTCATATACTCTCTCCTAAATCTTTTTCGCATTTTGAGTTTATAATTTGTTTTATCGTTTCATATAGAATAATTCCCGAGGTATGCGGAGCGGTTTTACCGGGAATGCCCGGTAATTTGACGGCGTTAATTCCTATCATTTTTGCCCTTTCAAAATCAATACACCCTTTGCTTGATAAATCAATAAGCATTGCATTTTTAAGTGACGAGGGATTTTTGAATATATGGGCATCAACCGTATTGAAAATAATATCAAAATTACCGGCATTATAAGGAACGGTATTTGTGTTAATAAACTCAATGTTTTGGGTATCAAGCAGCGCAAAATCCAATGGTTTTCTGGCACTTACGGTAAGGTGACAGCCAAATGACAAAAGCCGTGAAATAAGCACCTTAGCAACCCTGCCGTTGCCGATTATGAGAACCTTTGATTTCCAAAGGGTAAAAGGGGTATTTTCAATAACATAAGAAATTGCCCCTTCGGCAGTCGGAACGGCATTTTTAAGGCAGTAATCGTCAAGCTTTAATATATCGGTGCAGTTTTCGCCGACGGTTAAACCGCAGGAAATAACAAACTTGTCTTGTATCTTTTCGGTTACCGTTTTAAGAGGTATTTCCTTCTCGCTAAACGGAGAAAAAACATTGATTTTATCCTTTGTTGAGGGAACGGGTAAAACGATAAAATCGGCATTTTCGTAACTTCCCGTATCGCCCGAAAAAAGACCGTAGCTTGAAACATTAAAGCCGTCGTTTTTAAGCTTTTCGTATGCTGCCCGGCTTCGCTTGTCTCCGCCGATAAAAAGAATATTCATTTTTGCTTTCACCTTTCAAAAATAAAAAAATCCAAGTGCCTAATTCATTCTATGGCGCTTGGATTTTTTAGTTACTCATAATTTGATTTTACCGGCTGCTTTTTTAAGTTTTTCGGGACTGTTTATTTTCGGATTTTTTCGGACGGCTTCGCATAAAATATTAAGGACATCTCCGACCTGTTTATCCTTAAATCCCAAGTTTTTTATATCGTTTCCCGAAAGGGCAAGTTGAGAAATTTTATACGGCTCGTTTGATTTTATTATCCTTTTTGCCTTTTCGTAAATTTCCGATATATCCGTATTTTTGATTACGGTTTTATAATCGCTTATATCTTTAATCAGCGAAATATCGCAAACCGAAAGGGCTAATTTTATCTGATAATCGCCGCTTTTTTTGTTAAGAAAAAGTATCTTTTCGGCGGTTTCGCAATATTTTTTAACGGAGTTTTTGACTTTAAGTTTACTGAAAACCGTATCAAAATCAAGACCGTAAATTTCAAGAAAAGCAAAAAAACGAAGCTCAAAATTTTTAGGTAACAGGGAAAGTTTTTTAAGCGATTTATTGCCGGTTATGCCAAAGCTTTCAAGTCCGCCGTTTTTGATAAGCGGCCGCAAAACATCGGGATTATCGCCCAAAAGCAGTTTTGAAAGCTCCGAAAACACCCTTTCGGCACTGATACTTTTAAGGTTTTTGCAAAGCTTTAATGCCGCAGTATAGGTCTTATTTTCCATTGAAAAAGAAAGGGTTGAACTAAAACGGAAAAGCCGCAAAATGCGAAGAGCATCCTCCGAAAATCTTTTATACGGGTCGCCTACCGCTCTTAAAATCTTATGGTTTAAGTCATTTTCGCCGCCGAAGCAGTCAATAAGTCCTTTTCTTTTGTTGTAGGCAAGGGCGTTAACGGTAAAATCCCGTCTTGATAAATCTTCCTTAATATCGCCGACAAATACGACATTTTCTGGATGGCGCATATCCTTATATTCCGTTTCGGTGCGGTAGGTTGTAACCTCAACGGGCGTGTTGTTTTCGGTAATTACCGTAACTGTGCCGTGCTTTATTCCCGTATCAACGGTTTTAGGAAAAATCGCCTTAACATTTTCGGGCAAAGCATTTGTTGTAATATCAAAATCGTGCGGTGTTTTTTTAAGCAGAATATCCCTTACACATCCGCCGACAATAAACCCTTCATAGCCGTTTTCGTAAAGGGTATCAATGATTTTTTCAATTTCAAAGGGGATATTTTGCATTTTCTTCACCCGACTTTCAAAAAACTGTTTATTTTTTCAAAAATATATGTTATTATATTTATTTAGAAAGTTTTAATTGCTATTAGGAGTTGTTTTTATGAAAGAAATCAAAAAAACAGATAAACTTCTTACCGAAATAAAGAGAATTCATATGATAGGCATCGGCGGAAGCGGAATGTGTCCCATTGCGGAGATTTTACATTCAAAGGGTTATACCGTTACGGGCTCTGATACAACCGATACCGAAAAGACAAGATATTTAAGGGAATTGGGTATAAAGGTTTATATCGGTCAAAAAGCCGAGAATTTAGGCGAAGCCGAGCTTATAGCGTATTCAGCCGCCGTTCCCGAAACCAATCCCGAAAGAGCCGAAGCCGAAAAAAGAGGTATTCCGACTATGGAACGCTCGGTGCTTTTAGGCGCTATTACGAGGCAGTATGAAAACTGTATCGGTGTTGCGGGGACCCACGGTAAAACCACCGTTACCTCAATGATAACACAAATTCTTTTATTAAACAAGATGGAACCTACGGCGGTTATCGGCGGAAAGCTTCCTATTTCGGGTGCTTCTTCGGTAGTAGGAAGCAGTGAAACGCTTGTTTGCGAGTCCTGCGAGTTTGTTAATTCTTTTCTTGAATTTTCGCCCGATATTTCCGTTCTTCTTAATATTGACGATGACCACCTTGACTTCTTCAAGACAATGGATAATCTTTGTGCGTCATTTGGAAAGTTTGTCGGTCTTTCAAAAATTTCTTATGTTAACGGCGATGATGAACTTTGCTTAAGCGCCGTTAAAGGTCTTCAAACAAAGATTATAACCTTCGGAAAACAAAAGTCAAATGATTTTTATGCCGATAATATAAAATCGGGTGAGTTTGGTTTCTGCTTTGATGTTTTCAAAAGCGGTCAAAAGATAGGGCATCTTGATATGCATATACCGGGTGAGCATAATATCTATAACGGTCTTGTTTCCTTTGCCGTTTGCTATGATATGGGTGTTTCTCCCGAGGGTATTGCCGATGCGGTTTATAAATTTTCGGGCGCAGGCAGAAGATTTGAGGGTTACGGAACGCATAAGGGTATAACCGTTGTTGACGACTATGCCCACCACCCGACCGAGATAGCCGCAACGCTTAATGCCGCAAAAAGCTTGGGCTTTAATAAGGTTATTACCGTTTTTCAACCCTTTACCTATTCAAGAGTTGAAAACCTTAAAGACGGTATGGTTAAGGCGTTGAAAATTGCCGATAAGGTATTTTTAACCCCGATTGTTGCCTCCCGTGAAGAAAATATTTACGGTATTTCTTCCGAATATATTACAGATAGGTTAGAGGGCGCCGCCGTTTTAAGCGACTATGAGGAGCTTACAAATGCCCTTATAGAAAGCGCCGACGAGGGAGATATAATAATCACCATGGGCGCAGGGGATATTTACAAGGTTGCGCAAAAAATTGTGGAGAAATTAGCGTGAAAAATCACGCTAAAACTTAAAGACGCCTATTTCTCGCCTCTTACGAGGCAACCGAAATAGATGCGATATTAATCACCATTTCGGTGAATTTTTATCGCATTTTGTGTCTATGAGAAAGAAATGGTGATTAAAATGATAACGCTTAAACTTTATGACGATAATGCCTTTTTGTCGGAATTTTCGGCAAAGGTTTTATCCTGCGAAAAAATTGAGGACGAAAAGTATAAAATCATTCTTGATAAAACCGCCTTTTTCCCCGAAGCGGGAGGACAACCCTGCGATAAGGGAACGGTAAACGATTTGGCGGTTACCGATGTTCAAATTGAGGACGGCGAAATTTATCATTATGTAAATAAGAGATTTTCAGTCGGCGAGTCGGTTGAGGGAAAAATAGATTTCAAAAGACGGTTTAACTTTATGCAAAACCATTCGGGCGAGCATATCGTTTCGGGTATTGTTTTTAAGCTTTTCGGGTTAAATAATGTCGGTTTTCATCTTAACGAGGAGCTTATGACCCTTGATTTTGACGGAATTTTAAGTCCCGAACAAATAAGAAGGGTTGAAAAACTCGCTAATATCGCCGTTTGGGAAAACCATATTATAAAGACCTATTATCCTACTGCTACGGAGCTTGAAAAAATTTTATTCCGTCAAAAAAAGGAAATTTCGGGCGATATCCGTCTTGTTGAAATTAAAGATGTTGATATTTGCGCTTGCTGTGCGCCTCATGTTTTAACAACGGGGCAGATAGGTATTATAAAACTTATTTCAAGCGAAAAAATGCGAGGCGGTATCCGCATTACCGCAAAATGCGGAAGCTTTGCTCTTGAAGATTATGAAGAAAAGCTTAATTCGGTTTTTAAAATCGGCAATTTGTTATCCCTTAAACCAAATGAGGTGGGCGAGGGCGTTGAAAAATTGACGGATAAACAAAACGAATTAAAGCAGGAAAATTCAAAATATAAAAAACAGCTTATTTCCTATATTGCAAAAGAGGTTGATACAAGCGTTTTCTATATTGAAAATTTTGAGATGTCCGAGCTTCAAATTCTTGCCGATACCATACATAAGAATACAAATAAAATCATAACCGTTTTTTCGGGAAGTGATAATGAATACAGTTTTGTAATTTGCGGAGATGACACCGAAGTAAACGAGCTTTTCTCAAAGGTTAAGGAGAATTTGGAAGTTAAGGGCGGCGGCAGAAACGGAATGATAAACGGTAAAGTTACCGCCGATAAGCAAACCGTTATTAAGGAGTTTAGTGTATGAACTGGACCGAAATAAAAATGACCGTTCCGACAGATAAAACCGACGAGGCGGCGGCTATTGCGAATATGGCCGTGCCATACGGAATTTATATTGAGGATTATTCCGATTTGGAAACGGCGGCAATGGAAATTGCCCATGTTGACCTAATTGACGAGGAGCTTACCGAAAAGGACCGCAAAAATTCGGTTATCCATATTTATGTGAGTGAAACCGATAACGCAACCGAAAAGCTTTCGTATCTTGAAGAAAGGTTTACGGCTTCTCATATTGAGCATAAAATCATCAGAGAAACGGTTGACGATGCCGACTGGAACGAAAATTGGAAAAAGTATTTTAAGGCATTTACGATAGGCGAAAAATTAGCGGTTTGTCCCTCTTGGGAAAGCTTTGATAACCGAGATAACAGAACGGTAATAAGCTTAGACCCCGGCGCCGCATTCGGAACGGGAACTCATGCTACGACCTATCTTTGCTTATCCGAGCTTGAAAATATGGTAAAGAACGATACTACCGTTCTTGATATCGGAACGGGAAGCGGCATTTTGGCTATTGCTTCGCTGCTTTTGGGTGCCGAAAGTGCCGTAGGTGTTGATATTGATGCTTTATCTGTTAAAACCGCAAATGAAAATGCGTTACGAAACGGTGTCGGTGAAAAAGCAAAGTTTATCCACGGTGATTTAGCCGAAAAAATAAGCGGCAAATACGATATAGTTTGCGCTAATATTATCGCCGATGTGGTTATCCGCTTGCTTGATAATGTTGAAAATTATATGAACGAGGGCGGAAAGCTTATCGTTTCGGGTATAATTGATATAAGAGTAAACGATGTTCTTAAAGCCATTAAGGAAAAGGGCTTTAATATAGAAAAAGAGGTCACAAAGGAAGAATGGTATGCCTTTGTTCTTACAAAATAATTTAGGAGAAAATTTATGCTTGAATTTGAGCAACTGAAATTGCGACTTACCGCCAACGAGCAGGAAGTCAAGGACTTAAAGGACGCAATCGGCTACGATAAACTGAAAAGAGAAATTGAGGAATTAGAGCAAAAAAGTGCCGCTCCCGGCTTCTGGGACGATATTGAGGCATCTCAAAAGGTCGTAAAGCATACCGGCAACCTTAAAAATAAGGTTGAGGCATACGATAATATCCTTTCAACCTATGAGGATTTGCTTGTGCTTATTGATATGGGCGACGAGGAGGGCGATTTATCTCTTGTTGAAGAAATCTCCGCTTCGGTTGATGGGCTTGAAAATGACCTCGCTTCGCTTCGTTTGCAAACCCTCTTAACGGGCGAATATGACCAGAATAACGCCATTCTTTCTTTCCATGCCGGCTCGGGCGGAACCGAGGCGATGGACTGGTGCAATATGCTTGTCCGTATGTATTCCCGTTGGGCAGAGCATCATGGCTTTAAGGCGCAGATAACCGATTTTCTTGACGGCGATGAGGCAGGTCTTAAAAGTGCGGTAATGCTTATTGAGGGCGAAAATGCTTATGGCTATTTAAGAAGTGAATCGGGTATCCACCGACTTGTCCGTGTATCCCCCTTTGATGCCGCAGGAAGACGGCATACATCATTTGCTTCGGTTGAGGTTATGCCCGAAATAAGCGACGATATTGAAATTGATATTCGTGAAGAAGATATCAAAATGGATGTTTTCCGTTCTTCGGGTGCAGGCGGTCAGCATATCAATAAAACCTCCTCTGCCGTTCGTCTTACCCATATTCCTACGGGTATCGTTGTTGCGTGTCAAAACGAGCGAAGCCAGTTCCAAAACAGGGACCAAGCGATGAAAATGCTTAAATCAAAGCTTCTTGAAATAAAGGAAAAGGAGCATCTTGATAAAATAGAGGATATAAAGGGTGTTCAAAAGGAAATTGCATGGGGCAGTCAAATTCGTTCTTATGTATTTATGCCTTATACACTTGTAAAGGATACGAGAACTTCCTTTGAGTCGGGTAATGTCGGCGCCGTTATGGACGGTGACCTTGACGGGTTTATAAATGCCTATCTAAAGGCCGATTCAAAGGGCGAGCTTAAAGATAATTAAAAAGCGGGGGAGATAGATGATAAAAAGATTTATAGGATACTATAAACCGTATAAAAAACTTTTTTATCTTGATATGTCGGCATCAATTTTGATTTCGGCTATCGGTCTTGTTTATCCGGTTATTACTCGGCTTATGCTTAACGACTATATCAAGAACAGTAAGTATAAACTGATAATAATAAGCGGTCTTATAGTATTGGCGCTGTATGTTGCAAGAATGTTGCTTCGGTATTTTGTTCAGTATTACGGTCACCTAATCGGAACGAATATGCAGGCGGATATGCGAAGGGATATGTTTAAGCATCTTGAAAAACTGCCCTATACATATTTTGATAATACCGAAACGGGAACGATTTTATCCCGAATGACAAACGACCTTTTTGATGTTGTTGAACTTGCCCACCACGGTCCCGAAAACCTTATCGTTTCTTCGCTTACGCTTATCGGGTCGTTTATATATCTATGGACAATCAACTTTTATTTAACCCTTATTATTTTTGCCTGCGTTCCGATACTTATTGTTGTTTCTTCCTATTACAGAAAGAGAATGCACGCCGCATTTAAGGAAAGAAGAAAAACAACGGGTTATATAAATGCCTGCGTTGAAAGCAGTATAACGGGTATTCGTGTAACAAAGGCGTTTACGAATGACGATACCGAACTAAAAAAGTTTGAAAAGAATAACCGCCTTTTTGTTGACTCCTGCAAAATGGCATATAAAGCAATGGGACAGTATCATTCCATTTCTTCCTTTATAACCGATGTTTTCAATGTTGTAATTCTTATAGCAGGCGGACTTTTCCTTTATGCAGGTAAGATAAACTTCGGTGATTATTCAACCTTTATCGTATCCGTAAATGTGTTTATAAACCCCGTAACCCAGCTTATCGGCTTTATGGAGCAGTATCAAAACGGTGTTACCGGCTTCGGCAGATTTTTAGAGGTTATGGACGAAAAGCCCGAAAAGGAAAACGAAAATGCAAAGGATATTAAAAATGTCAGGGGCGAAATTGAGCTTAAAGATGTTTGCTTCTCTTATGAGAGCGCAAGAGAAAAGGTTGTTCTTAACCATATCAACCTTAAAGCCGAAAGGGGCAAAAAATTAGCCCTTGTCGGTCATTCCGGCGGCGGTAAAACAACCATTTGCCATTTAATCCCCAATTTTTACAGGGTTGAAAGCGGCGAGGTTTTGCTTGACGGAAAGAATGTCAACGATATAACCTTTAAGTCCCTTCGTCAAAATATCGGTATCGTTCAGCAGGATGTTTTCTTATTTGGCGGAACGCTTAAGGATAATATTGTTTACGGTCGCCCCGATGCTACCGATGAGGAGATTATAGCCGCCGCAAAGAGAGCGAATATATATGATTATATTATGTCGCTGCCAAACGGCTTTGACACCGAGATAGGCGAGCGTGGCGTTAAGCTTTCGGGCGGTCAGAAGCAGCGCCTTTCAATAGCAAGAGTTTTCTTAAAGGACCCTGCAATTTTAATTCTTGACGAGGCAACGAGCGCCCTTGATAATACTACCGAAATTTTAATTCAAGAGGCACTTGACGAGCTTTGTAAGGGCAGAACTACCATAGTTGTAGCCCACCGCCTTTCAACGATTAAGAACGCCGACGAAATAGCCGTTATTGATAATGGAACTGTTCTTGAAAAGGGAAGCCATGAAGAGCTTATGCAAAACGGTAAGGTCTATAAGGAGCTTTATAACCTCCAATTCAGAGATAAAGAGGAATATATTTCAAAGCATAATAATCATTTATGATAATAAAAAAACTCCCGTGGATTTTCCACGGGAGTTTTTTTGCAAATTATTTATCAGATTTCCTGATTTTGAGAAGCAACGATAGCTTCATAGTAGCCAACTTTTGCGGCAGAGTGATAAGGAGCAACCCAAAGAGCTCCGATACCGAGACACAAAGCGCCGACAAAATACCAACCGATAAATGAAAGGTCTAAAATAAACAAATCCATTTTATGACCGTTTGTAAGGCGCTTACTTTCCTTTATGCAGGTATTCCAGTCATATTCCGGATGGTCGTTGGCAATATAATATGCCATTGAGTAGGAATATGTTTTGATAATTCCCGGAATAACGAAAAGCAAACTCCAAAGGAATACGAAAATTCCGCTCATAAGTGCAACAAGGAAATTTCTTCCGAAGCCGTTCTTAAAACCGCTGAACATATCTTCAATGTTTATGGAGCCGGAACCTCTTGCAAGATTAACGAAAACAGAGATAACGCCAACGGATAACGGTCCGGTAATAAGCAAAGTAATTATTCCGAAGCCGAAAGAACTTGCGGCGGCTAAAATGGCGGATTCTAAAAACAGAACCAAAACAGCCATAAGCCAGATGCTACCGAAAAGTTTGTTGCCTAACATGTTTTTTGCATTTTGTTTAATTGTTTGTCTTGAAATCATATAAAACACCCCTTTAATTAGATTATAGTGCATATTTATAAAAATTTCAAGACATTTTATTGATTTTTATTTTATAAACCCTTTCGGGCAGTTTTTGTCAAACGAAGGGTTGCAGGCATAGAAGTTTTTGCTGTCTAAACGGTCGGTTGTTTTTTTAAGCATTTCGCCGAAGCGCTGATAGTGAACGATTTCCCGTTCTCTTAAAAACTTTAACGGGTCTAAAATATCGGGGTCGTCAATTAGCCGAAGCAGGTTATCATAGGTGACCCTCGCTTTTTGTTCGGCTGCCAAATCTTCGTGCAGGTCGGCGATAATATCACCCTTTGCGGCGATATATTCGGCTCTCCAGGGTGTTGAAGAAGCGGCTATCGGATAAACGCCTGCGGTATGGTCAACAAAATACTTGTCAAACCCCGATTTGATGATTTCTTCGTAGGAAAGGTTTTTGGTAAGCTGATAAACCATGGCGCAAATCATTTCAAGGTGCGCAAGCTCCTCCGTTCCTATATCGGTAAGCATTCCCTTAACATCGTTATAGGGCATACTGTAACGCTGAGTAAGATACCGCATTGAAGCGCCTAATTCTCCGTCGGGGCCGCCGTATTGCGAAATGATGATTTGCGCATATTTCGGGTTTGGATTTTTAATGTTTATCGGATATTGAAGTTTTTTCTCATATTGCCACATTACTTGTTCTCTCCTTCGTTAAATTCTCGTTCCCAAGGCCAAGGGCCGTCTATCCATGAAAGGGGAGCGGTGGCGGGAACATCGTCAAAGGTGCAAATATAATCGCCGTATTTCATTTTATAGGTCGTTATGGTGTTTTTGCGAGCCAGACGGTAGGTGTCAAGCATACGAAGTGCCTTTTGGTTGTCGGGATTTGAGTCTAAAAAAAGATTTAGCTCCTTTATCGCAAAATCAAGCTCCCATATTTTTCGGCGAAGCTTTTGTTTATCATTCATGCTTCTTACCTCCTGCCAAAAACGGCTTGTCAATGTTCGGAAAGAGCGTTCCGTTCATAAGCGCCTTATCAAGCTCATAAACATCCTCAAGCGGTTGAGGGTTTATAAAAGCCATGGTTAAAATTTCATTTTCTTCCACTGTATATTACTCCTCATTTTGTTTTTGTGGTTCTGACCACATTATCATTCTATTCGCTTAGGACAAGATGTGTTAGATATCGGATATGAGAATACCATATTTATATATAATAAACGGTATTTTTCCTATATATTGTATATGTAAAAAAAGAGATAAAAAAAGCATTGACAAATTTACATAATAGGTTTATAATATGCGAGTATGCGAAATTGCGTACAGTTTCGTTATGCCCTGATTTTTGGGCTTAACAAGAATAAACAAGAAAGGAGTAATGAAGAAGTGCCAACCTTTAACCAGTTAGTTCGCAGCGGTCGTGAGACAACCATTAAGAAGGCAAAGGCTCCTGCTCTTTTGAAGGGTTATAACTCTATGAAGAGAAGTCTTACCGATAATGACTCACCCCAGAAGCGTGGCGTTTGCACAGCTGTTAAAACTTCTACCCCTAAGAAGCCTAACTCTGCTTTAAGAAAAATTGCCAGAGTTCGTCTTTCAAACGGTATTGAAGTTTCCGCTTACATTCCCGGTGTCGGACATAATTTACAGGAACACAGCGTTGTTCTTATCCGTGGCGGTCGTGTTAAGGACCTTCCCGGTGTTCGTTACCACATCGTAAGAGGAACACTTGATACTCAGGGCGTTCAAAACAGAATGCAAGCCCGTTCCAAGTATGGCGCAAAGCGTCCAAAAGCAGGTGCGAAGTAATTCGTGAAAATTTGAGAAATCTCTACTGCATTTTCTCGCAGTGGCTTTATATATATGTATATCTATGTAATGCCTTTGCTTGTTGCAAACGAGATTAAACTCGAGTACCTATGAGATCATTCAATTTATGAAGGAGGGAAGTATAATGCCAAGAAGAGGTATTATTGCTAAGAGAGATGTATTGCCCGATCCTATCTACAACTCAAAAAAGGTTACCCGTCTTATCAACAACATTATGCTTGACGGTAAGAAGGGTGTAGCCCAGAAGATAGTTTACGGTGCTTTTGACATCATTAGCGAAAAGACAGGAAAGGACCCGCTTGAGGTTTTTGATGCCGCTATGGAAAACATCATGCCTCAGCTTGAATGTAAAGCTGTTCGTAAGGGCGGTGCAACATATCAGGTTCCTTTTGAGGTTCGTCCTGAAAGAAAGCAGACACTTGCGTTGCGTTGGCTTACTTTATTTAGCCGTCAGCGTAATGAACGCACAATGAAAGAGCGTCTTGCAAACGAAATTATTGATGCTACAAACGGCCTCGGTAATGCTGTTAAGAGACGCGAAGAAATGCACAGAACTGCAGAAGCAAACAAGGCGTTTGCTCACTACAGATGGTAATAAACTGTTGTTAATGACCGCTTGAAAATAAAGCGGATGGAGGTAAAATATGCCAAGAAAAGTTAGTCTTGAAATGACAAGAAACATTGGTATTATGGCTCACATTGACGCAGGTAAAACAACTACCACAGAGCGTATCCTATTCTATACCGGTATCAACCGTAAGTTAGGTGAAACTCATGACGGCGCGTCAACCATGGACTGGATGGAGCAGGAGAAGGAAAGAGGTATTACCATTACTTCCGCTGCTACCACTTGTTTCTGGAAAGACCATCGTATCAATATTATTGACACCCCGGGACACGTTGACTTCACCGTTGAAGTTCAGCGTTCTCTTCGTGTGCTTGACGGTTCCGTAACCGTTCTTTGCGCAAAGGGCGGTGTTGAGCCACAGTCTGAAACCGTATGGCATCAGGCAAATGATTATAAAGTTCCCCGTATGATATTCGTTAATAAAATGGATATCATGGGTGCTGACTTCTACCATGTTCTTGATATGGTTAAGGAAAGATTTAACTGCAATGCCGTTCCGATTCAGTTGCCTATCGGTGCTGAGGACACATTCAGAGGAATCGTTGACCTGTTAGAGAACGACGCCGAGATTTATTATGATGACCTCGGTAAGGATGTTCGCCGTGAGCCCATTCCGGACGATATGAAGGAATTGGCAGAAAAATACAGAACCCAGATGATTGAGTCTATTGTTGAAATGGACGAAGAACTCATGGAGAAGTATTTTGAGGGCGAAGAACCTACTATTGAACAAATGAAGAAGGTTATCCGTAAGGCAACCATCGCTAATGAGATGGTTCCCGTATGCTGCGGAACCGCTTACAGAAATAAGGGTGTTCAGCCGCTTCTTGATGCTATCGTTGACTTTATGCCGGCTCCTACAGATGTTGAAGCTATTAAGGGCGTAAATCCCGATACCGACGAAGAAGAGGTTAGACATTCTTCCGACAGCGAGCCTTTTGCCGCTTTGGCATTTAAGATCGCTACCGACCCGTTCGTAGGTAAGATTTGCTTCTTCCGTGTATATTCGGGAACTGTTGATGCAGGCTCCGGTGTTTATAACTCGGTTAAGCAGAACCGTGAAAGAATGGGTAGAATTTTGCAGATGCATGCTAACAACCGTGAAGATATTGAAACCTGCTATGCCGGTGATATCGCCGCTGCCGTAGGTCTTAAGAATACCACTACCGGTGATACTCTTTGCGATGAAAAGCATCCTGTAATTCTTGAATCAATGAACTTCCCCGAGCCGGTTATCCGTGTTGCTATTGAGCCGAAGACCAAAGCCGGTCAGGAGAAGATGGGTATTGCTCTTGCAAAACTTGCTGAAGAAGATCCGACCTTTAAGGCATATACCGATGAGGAAACCGGACAGACAATCATCGCCGGAATGGGCGAGCTTCACCTTGAAATTATCGTTGACCGACTTCTTCGTGAATTTAAGGTTGAGGCAAATGTCGGCGCTCCTCAGGTTGCTTATAAGGAAAGTATCACCAAGCGGGTTGACCATGAAACCAAGTATAAGCGTCAGTCCGGCGGTTCCGGTCAATACGGTCATGTTAAAATTATCGTTGAGCCGAATGAAACCGGTAAGGGCTATGAATTTATCAATAACATCACCGGCGGTTCTATTCCGAAGGAATATATCCCCGCTGTTGATAACGGTATTCAGGGCGCTTTAAACGCAGGTGTTCTTGCAAACTACCCCGTAGTTGATGTTAAGGTTACTCTTTATGACGGTTCTTATCATGAGGTTGACTCCTCTGAAATGGCATTTAAGATTGCCGGTTCTATGGCATTCAAAGAGGCCTGCCGTCTTGCAAGTCCTGCATTGCTTGAACCTATTATGAAGGTTACTGTTATAGTTCCTGAAGATTATATGGGCGATGTAATCGGCGACCTTAACTCTCGCCGTGGTGAAATTCAGGGCTTTGAGGACCGTTCGGGACTTAAGCAGATCAATGCAAGAGTGCCGCTCGGCGATATGTTCGGCTATGCAACCGACCTTCGTTCCAAGACACAGGGCCGTGGTCAGTATGTAATGGAACCCGACGGTTATAAGGAAGTTCCGAAGAGCATCGCTGAAAAAATTATTTCTTCCAGAGTGAAGAATGACTAATTTTTGAAATTATACTTGAAATTTCAAGTATTTTTTGGTAAACTATCTATGTGATTAAAAAGAAATATATTTTAGGGAGGAAAATCACAATGGCAAAAGCTAAATTTGAACGTAATAAGCCACATGTAAACATTGGTACAATCGGTCACGTTGACCATGGTAAGACAACCCTTACCGCTGCAATCACAAAGTTCCTTTCTCTTAAGGGCTATGCACAGTTTGAGGACTATGCAAACATTGATAAGGCACCTGAAGAGAGAGAGCGTGGTATCACAATTAACACCGCTCACGTTGAGTATGAAACTGACGCTCGTCACTATGCTCACGTTGACTGCCCGGGACACGCTGACTATGTTAAGAACATGATCACCGGTGCTGCTCAGATGGACGGTGCTATCCTTGTTATCGCTGCTACTGACGGTCCTATGGCTCAGACTAAAGAGCACCTTCTTCTTGCCCGTCAGGTTGGCGTTCCGTCAATCGTTGTATTCATGAACAAGTGCGATCAGGTTGACGATGATGAGCTTCTTGAGCTCGTTGAGATGGAAATCCGTGAGACACTTGATAAGTATGAATTCCCCGGCGATGATACTCCTATCATCAAGGGTTCTGCTCTTGTTGCTCTTGAATGTGCATCTAATGATCCTGCTGATGCTGCTTATGCTCCTATCAAGGAACTTATGGATGCTGTTGATAACTACATTCCTACTCCTGACCGTAAAGCAGATATGCCTTTCTTAATGCCTATTGAGGATGTTATGACTATTTCCGGTCGTGGAACCGTTGTTACCGGTCGTGTTGAGCGTGGTGTTCTTAACGCAGGTGACGAAGTTGAAATCATCGGTCTTACCGAAGAGAGAGCTAAGACAGTTGTTACTTCTATGGAAATGTTCCGTAAGACTCTTGATTACTGTGAGGCAGGCGACAATGTTGGTGCATTGCTTCGTGGTGTAGGCCGTGAAGAGGTTGAGCGTGGTCAGGTTCTTTGTAAACCCGGTTCAATCAATCCTCATACCAAGTTCCATGGTCAGGTTTATGTCCTCACCAAGGACGAGGGTGGTCGTCATACTCCGTTCTTCAACAACTATCGTCCTCAGTTCTATTTCAGAACTACCGATGTTACCGGTGTTGTTTCTCTTCCTGCAGGAACTGAAATGTGCATGCCCGGCGATA
>JAKSQJ010000016.1 GCA_024404195.1 Clostridia bacterium
TTTCGCTTTTTTATTTTATTTTATCAAATAAATTTGCGACATTCACCGACAAGAGTTTTAAAGTTTTAAGTTTTAAGTTCGTAAGGGAGGGTCTCCGTGCCCTCCCGATTTACTTTCCGTTTTGCAAAAACTTGACGGCAACCGTAGGGCAGGCACCCTCCACCGCTAACAGCGGTCCCCCTCCCTCGTTTACGAGGGAGACTGATAGAGGAAATTTGACTTAGAGATGTTGCCGAAAAGAACACCCTTTAAGTCAAGTTACCTATTGAAGCCTCCCCTTTAATAAAAGGGGAGGTGGCACGAGCAAAGCGAGTGTCGGAGGGGATGAAACGGCAAGCACAAACCAAAGCCGAGGTGGCACGGTGAAACCGTGGCGGAGGGGATTTGTCCGTTATCTGCCGTTTGCGGTCTGTCCGGACCGCTCTGCTCTTTTTATGTATTATGCAATATTATATATAATATATATACTGAAAAAATAATTAAAAATATTTCAAAAATTGCTTGACCTTTTATGTGCGGTGTGTTATAATGACTCTACCTCTGAAAGGTTCTTTTTTTTTGCAATAAAAAGAGCCCATTTGTTGATTTACAGTATGTTGCGTATTGCTTTCCCAAGCGCTCTATATGTGGTGTTTGTGGCGCAAAATAATGTGAATTTGCTGAGGGAGGCGTTTACTTTAGTCGCAGGTGCGACAAAGCAAAAATAATTTCCGTAAAACGGGAGGTGCCGTTATGAGAGTAAAGATTACCCTCGCTTGCAGTGAATGTAAGCAACGAAACTACAACACAATGAAAAACAAGAAAAACGATCCCGACAGACTTGAAATGAACAAGTATTGCAGGTTCTGCAGAAAGCACACCTTGCATAAGGAAACAAAGTAAGGAGTAAAACTTATGAAAACTATTAACAGAATTTGTCAAGTTCTTTGCGTTGTTTTCTCGGTTGCCGCTTTGGTTCTTTTCTTCATGCCTTTTGTCACCTATACCCTTAAAGGCGATACCTTTAATGTTATGGGAACTCAGCTTGCCTTCGGCGGTAAGATTGACAAGAAGTTTGTTGGTGAAGCCGTTAAAATGGCTGTATCGTCTAAGCTCCTTTTCGCTATGATCTTAACTGCATTAAGCGTTGTTATGAGTGCTTTCTCATTCAAGAAAAAAGGTCTTAGATATGTTGTTCCTGTTGTGGCATTGGGCGATGCAATTTTTATGTTGGTTGCCGCTCTTTCTCATCCTGCTGCTTTTGTTGACTCAACTGCATTCTTTGAAATTTCCGGCGGTTCAATGAGCTATAAATATGGCTTTACCGACGGTTACATTCAGTATTTTAAGTTGGGCGGACTTAAGATAGTTCTATGGTTAAGCATTGCGCTTTTTGCCTGTGCAATTTTCGGTGCTGCTTATCTTTTCATTGATGACTATCTTGAGGTTAAAGCGTCAAAGGGTAAGAAAACAATTATGCAAAGATTGGGCCTTTTCTTCCGCGATTATAAGAGCGAAGTTAAGAAGATTGTTTGGCCTACTTTAAGCGAAGTTGTTAAGAACACGGTTATCGTGCTTATTATGTGCCTTCTTTTAGGTATTTTGATTTGGGTTATTGACTACGGCTTAGGCGAAGGAATCAATGCCTTACTAAATATCAAGAAATAATCGGAGGTATAGAGAATGCCCGATAATAATCAAGCCAAGTGGTATGTAGTCCATACCTACTCCGGCTATGAAAACAAGGTGGCTAACGACCTTGCAACAATGGTTGAAAGCCGCGGTATGCAAGATCTTATTCAGGATATCAAAATCCCGACAGAGATTGTTACCGAAGTTAAGGACAGCGGCGAGGTAAAAGAGGTTGAAAGAAAACTTTTCCCGAGCTATGTTCTTGTTAAAATGATCGTCACCAACGACAGTTGGTATGTTGTCCGCAATATCCGCGGATGCACCGGCTTCGTAGGTCCCGCATCTAAACCGGTTCCGTTAACTCTTGAAGAAGCAATTAAACTCGGCGTTGAAAAGCAAGACGGCGTAGATGTTTCGGCAGGAGCTGCTAAAACTATTGAACTCGGCTATGCCGAAGGCGATAATGTTGTTATCATTGACGGACCGCTTAAGGATTACAGCGGTAAGGTTAAATCTATTGACATTCCGAACAACAATGTTTGTGTAGTCCTTTCTATGTTCGGCAGAGAAACTCCGGTTGAGCTTGAGCTTAATCAGATTTCTTTAGACGAAAACTAATTGTTAATACGCATAATATGCTTATTAACTCCGGCATATAGGTTCTTACGGTTAGGTTGACCGGCTGTAAGGTGAGCGCTTATATGTCACGGTGGGAGGAGAAGGGTATAAGACCTACTCCGCCAAGTGTTGGAATTTAATTTCCAAGAAACACGGTTACCACGAATTTTGGAGGTGCTTTATATGGCTCAGAAAATTACAGGTTACATTAAATTGCAGATTCCTGCAGGTAAAGCAACACCTGCTCCCCCTGTTGGTCCTGCTCTCGGTCAGTATGGCGTTAACATCATGGAATTTACCAAGGCGTTTAACGAAAAGACCAAAAATGACGCAGGTCTTATCATTCCGGTAGTTATTACCGTTTATGCAGACCGCTCATTTACATTTATTACAAAAACTCCACCTGCAGCCGTTCTTATCAAGAAGGCATGTGGAATTGAAACCGCTTCCGGCACACCTAATAAAACAAAGGTTGCTAAAATTACAAAGGAACAGGTTAAGAAAATCGCAGAAACAAAGATGCCCGACTTAAACGCAGCAAGTATTGAATCAGCTATGAGCATGATTGCAGGAACAGCTCGTTCAATGGGTATAGAAGTAGTCGATTAATTCTCTCTTGTGGGAGGAAAATTCCGATTTGACCACTTATTGGGAGGTAAACTATGAAACACGGAAAAAAGTATAATGATGGTGTAAAGCTTATTGAAAACGGTAAGTTTTACGATGTAAACGAAGCAGTTGATATTGCCGTTAAGACAGGAACTGCCAAGTTTGATGAAACTGTTGAAATTCATGTTCGTTTGGGTGTTGACTCTCGTCACGCTGACCAGCAGGTCAGAGGCGCAGTTGTTCTTCCTAACGGAACAGGTAAAAAGGTAAGAACCCTCGTTCTTGCTAAGGGTGATAAAGCCGATGCCGCTAAAGAGGCAGGTTCCGACTATGTTGGTGCCGAGGAGCTTGTTACCAAAATCCAGAACGAAAACTGGCTTGATTTTGATGTTGTTATCGCAACACCCGATATGATGGGTATGGTTGGCCGTTTGGGTAAGGTTTTGGGTCCCCGTGGACTTATGCCTACTCCGA
The DNA here is from genome assembly GCA_024404195.1 of Clostridia bacterium. Classification (GTDB taxonomy): domain Bacteria; phylum Bacillota; class Clostridia; order Oscillospirales; family Acutalibacteraceae; genus UBA737. Next base: position 3,313 of record JAKSQJ010000016.1, read on the forward strand.
AGGCAGGAACCGTAACCCCCGATGTTGCTAAGGCAGTTGCAGAAGCTAAGGCAGGTAAGATTGAATACCGTCTTGATAAGACAAATATTATCCACTGCCCGATCGGTAAGGTTTCCTTCGGAGCCGAGAAGCTTCAGGAAAACTTTGATGCACTTATGGGTGCTATCGTAAAGGCAAAGCCGGCAGCAACCAAGGGTCAGTATATTAAGTCCTGCACCATTGCAACAACAATGGGCCCCGGAATTAAACTCAATGTTTCAAAATTCGGCGCTTAATATTTTTTAACAGTAATAAAATTTCCCGCACTAAATTAGTGCGGGAGTTTTTTTATTTTCGCTTTGCAAAAACCAAACGGCAACCGTAGGGGACGGCGCCCACATCGTCCCGATTTACTTTCCGTTTCGCAAAAACTTGACGGCAAGCGTATTGAAGATGATACAGTTTTAGTTGATGCTTTAAATGCAGGTCAGTCGCAAGATTTTGAAGCATTTACATTGATGACAAGTGATACCGCAGCAAAGCTTAAAAATGCAACATTTAAGATTCTTGAAGTTTCAAAATATTAAGTTTTGAATATACGGAAAAAACCGCCTCGGAATTACCCGAGGCGGTTTTGCTATTCTGATAAGTTTATTGATTTATTCAATTATTGATTTACCAGTCATTTCGGCGGGTTGTTCAAGTCCCAAAAGCTTAATAATTGTAGGACTGATATCGCAAAGCTTTCCGCCTTTACGAAGTTTAACATCCTTACCGATAACGGCAAACGGAACGGGGTTTGTTGTATGAGCGGTAAAGGGTGAGCCGTCAATGTCAACCATTCTGTCGGCGTTGCCGTGGTCGGCAGTTAAAAGCATTACACCGCCCATTTTACGAACGCTGTCCTCAACTCTGCCGACACAGGTGTCAACCGTCTCAACGGCGGTTTTAGCGGCATTAAAGATACCCGTATGACCTACCATATCGCAGTTTGCAAAGTTTAAGATAACAACATCGTAAATGCCCTTTTCTATTGCTTCGCAAACCTTATCGCAAACCTCGTTTGCGCTCATTTCGGGCTGCAAATCATAGGTTGCAACCTTCGGGGAATTAACAAGAATTCTGTCCTCGCCCTCAAACATAACCTCTCTGCCGCCGTTGAAGAAGAATGTTACATGGGCATACTTCTCGGTTTCGGCAATACGAAGCTGGGTAAGACCCTTCTTTGAAAGGAATTCGCCGAGAGTATTATTAAGCGACTCGGGCTTAAAAGCAACCTCAACATTAGGCATTGAAGCGTCATACTGCGTCATACAAACATAAAATACATTCTGTCTGCCGCCGATGCGCTCAAATCCCGTAAAGTCATCGTCAACAAATGTTCTTGTGATTTCTCTTGCTCTGTCGGGGCGGAAGTTAAAGAATATAACGCTGTCGCCCGATTTAATTCTTTCGGTATTTTCAATAACGGTAGGAAGAACAAACTCATCTGTTAAGAACTTGCCTTCCTCGTCCTTTACGGTATAGGACTGCCTTACCGCCTTAGCGGCATCGTCCGACTTAACACCCTCGCCGTAAACAAGAGCGGCATACGCCTTGCCGACACGGTCAAAGCGGTTATCTCTGTCCATTCCGTAAAATCTTCCCATAACGGTAGCAATCTTACCGCAACCGATTTCGTTTAGCTTTTCTTGAAGCTCATCAATATAATCGGCGGCGGAAGAGGGGGGAACATCTCTGCCGTCTAAAAGACCGTGAACAAACACTCTGTCAAGACCGTTATCCTTTGCCATTTTTATAAGGGCGTAAAGATGGGTATTATGAGAATGAACACCGCCGTCGGATAAAAGTCCCATAAGATGAAGGGCGCTGTTATTCTTTTTGCAATTATCTATTGCTTTAAGAAATGCATCGTTGGTAAAGAAATCGCCGTCCTCAATGGACTTTGTAATACGGGTAAGCTCTTGATAAACAACCCTGCCTGCGCCGATGTTGGTATGACCTACCTCACTGTTGCCCATTTGTCCGTCGGGGAGACCTACATCAAGTCCCGAAGCGCCGATTTCGGTTACGGCACATTCCTTAAATATCTTGTCAAGACGGGGGGTATCGGCGGCAAAAATGGCGTTTCCGTCATTTTGCTTATTGATACCGAAACCGTCCATAATAGTTAAAACTATGGGTTTTTTCATAAAATTTTCACCTTATTTACTTGCGGCTTTCACAATGATGGAAAAGTCCTCGGCTTTAAGGGAAGCACCGCCGATAAGACCGCCGTCAACATTGTATTTTGAAAGAAGCTCGTCGGCATTCTTTGCGTTCATTGAGCCGCCGTATTGAACGGTAACGGTTTCAGCAACATCTTTGCCGTAAATCTCGGCAATAGCGGCACGAACAAATCCGTTACCCTCGTCTGCCTGCTCGGCAGTTGCGGTAACGCCCGTTCCGATAGCCCAAACCGGCTCATAAGCGATGATAACATTCTTAAGTTGTTCGGCAGATACATTTGTAAGAGCCATCTTTGTCTGATATTTAAGCAATGTTTCGGTATAGCCGAGTTCTCTTTGCTCCAATGTTTCGCCAACGCAAATAATTGCTTTAAGACCTGAATTTAATGCGGCAAGAGCACGAAGATTAACGGTCTGGTCGGTTTCGCCGAAATACTGTCTTCTCTCGCTATGACCGATTACAACATATTCAACGCCGCATTCTTTAAGCATATTTGCGCTTATTTCCCCTGTATATGCGCCTGACTCCTTAAAGTGAACATTCTCGGCACCGATTTTGATGTTAGAGCCGTAAGAAGCATCAATAGCGGCGGCAATATCAACGAAAGGAACGCATAAAACGACATCGCAGTCGGCATCCTTAACAAGCGGCTTCATTTCGTTAATTAAAGCAGTGGTTTCAGAGGGGGTTTTGTTCATTTTCCAGTTACCTGCGATAACTGTTCTTCTTGTTTCTTTATTCATTTTTATATCTCCTTTAACATTAAATTTCGGCGGTTTTATTTTAACCGCCGAAAAGATTTTTAATTATTTATCGTTAAGTGCTGCGATACCGGGAAGCTCTTTACCCTCTAAAAATTCAAGGGAAGCACCGCCGCCGGTAGAAATATGCGACATCTTATCGCCGAAGCCCAAGTTGTTAACAGCGGCAGCACTCCCGCCACCGCCGATAACGGTCATTGCGGAGGACTCGGCAAGAGCTTTTGCTACGGCAATAGTTCATGCGGCAAGAGTCGGGTTTTCGGAAACGCCCATAGGACCGTTCCAAACAACCGTCTTTGCGTTCATAGCTTCATTTGCGAAAAGCTCACAGCTCTTAGGACCGATATCAAGACCCATCAAACCGTCGGGCATCTTATCGGCATCAACAAACTGAACATCAAGCGGAGCATCAATCGGGTCGGGGAAGCTTTCTGCTACGGCGCAGTCAACGGGAAGAAGAATTTTAACTCCCTTTTCCTCTGCCTTTTTAAGCATATCCTTACAGTAGTCAATCTTTTCTTCGTCAAGAAGCGAAGTTCCGACACTTAAGCCCTTTGCGGCAAGGAAGGTATAAGCCATACCGCCGCCGATTATGAGAGTATCGGCTTTATTTAAGAGGTTTTCAATAACGGTAAGCTTATCGGAAACCTTAGCACCGCCTAAAATTGTGATGAACGGACGGGCAGGATTATCAACGGCACCGCCTAAATATTTAAGCTCTTTACCGATAAGATAACCGGCAACAGCTTCCTTAACATAGGAAACAACACCAACGGTTGAGCAGTGGGCTCTGTGAGCAGTTCCGAAAGCATCGTTTACGAAAATATCTGCAAGTGAACCGAGTTCTTCGGAGAATGTTTCAACATTCTTTGTTTCTTCGGCTCTGTAACGGGTGTTCTCTAAAAGAACAACATCGCCGTCTTTCATCTCGCTTACTGCCTTCTTTGCATTTTCGCCTACAACATTGTCGTCAGCGGCAAAAACAACATCCTTACCCAAAAGCTCGGAAAGTCGCTTTGCAACGGGAGCCAAAGAAAGCTCGGGCTTCGGCTCACCCTTCGGTTTACCTAAATGAGAGCAGAGGATAACCTTTCCGCCGTCGGCAATTAACTTTTTAATTGTCGGAAGAGCGGCAACGATACGGTTTTCGTCGGTAATAACGCCCTCTTTAAGCGGAACATTAAAATCGCAACGAACAAGGACACGCTGACCTTTAACATTGATATCATCAACTGTCTTTTTATTAAGTGCGTTCATTTGATACATCCTTTCAATAGTTAAAATATTCACATATTATATTTTACCACATTTTTCTTATTTTTCAACAAAAACTTAAAAAAATATTGAATAAAAAAAGAGGGCAACCGCCCTCAACTTTTGAAATATAAAGTAATAATATAAAAATCAGTCAATAGAAAAATCTTCTTTTTTGAAATCTTTTTTGGGCGAAACGGTTTTCGGTATCCGTTTTAGGACATCGTATTTGAATTTACGGCAACAGTCGTTAGGGTCCATAACGCCCTTTTTGGTGCAAAAGACCTCTCTTAAATGCTCCGATACGATACTGTTTTCGCAACAACAGCAACGGCGGTTTTCTTTTTTATTAAAATATTTGTTTGACATTTTTTATCACCGTTACTATTGTAACAAATCATCCCGCAAATTTCCACCCCTATTTTTTCCCTCTGCCGAAATAATGAATAAAATAACCATCAGAACAAGCGATAAAGAAAGCGAAGCTTTTGTTTTTGCCATTTGGTAAACTGTTTTTATTCCCGACGAAAAAACGGGCGCCGAAATGCCCGAAACTTTGACCGTAAAATATGTAAGAGCGGCGGAAAAAGCGCCGTGAATAATAAGGGACGGCAGAAGCAATTTAAGATTAACCCCCGATTTTTTTGATACCGAAATAACCTGAAAAATAATGCTTACTCCGCCAAAACCCAAAAGAAAAGCGGCAACAAAAATATTTTTAACCGATTTAAGAGAGGTTGTTATTTCAAAAAACATTGAAAAATAAAAAGGAATACCGAGTTTTTGAAAAATTGCATTAACAACCGAAAAAATGATAACAAATCCGCAAATTTTTATTACGGTATCGCAGGTGTTTTGAGCGGTTAAACAAAAGAGGTCGCTTAAGTTTTCTTGATTTTTTCGGGAAATAACCTTTTTCGGCTTTTTTAGTTTTTTATAAAAGATTATAAACCCAAAAACCGAATAGGAAATATGGCAAATATAAAGAATAACACCGATTTTTGCCGAGCCGTAAAGCAAACTGCCGACGGCAATTATAATAAATCCGATACCGCCGTTAAGACAAAAGCACCTTAAAATATCGGCGCTTTTTTTATTGATATTGCCCTTAATAAATGCTTCTTCAATAAGCTTTGCGCCGACAATATAACCGCCCAAAAGAGAAAAAATAAAAATAATTATGTATTGAGCTTTATAAAAGTTATCCTTTGTCAGTTCCGTAATAAAAAGGCAGATAAATGTTATCGGAAAAAGGGACGGAATAACAACACTTCCGCAGTATAAAAGCGCCTCGCTTACAGAATTTGAGCATTCCTTTGGAAAGATAAGTAAAGTTACTAAAAATATAAACGCCAAAGCCGTTGCAATAATTTTTGCGATTTTCAAAAAAACCACCCTGAAAAATATATGAAGAAAAGCATTATTAAAATACTTTTTTCATAATATTTAATTGTAAGAAGGGTAGTGTAATCTTTGAAAAACGAGTTCAAATTCATAGAAAAGACGGCGAAAAATCATATTAAGTTTACAAGTCCCGAAGCCCTTTGCTTTGACAGTCGCATTGAGATTTTTTCAAACAGACAGTTTACGCTTGACGGTTGCAAAAGGGTTTTGCAGTTTAATGACGATTATATCAAATTAGGGGTAAAGGGCGGAAGCATTATAATTTACGGAAACGGGCTTAATATCGGCGGTTTTGAGGACGAAAATGCAACGGTAAAGGGCAATATCAGTTCTGTTGAATTTTGCCTCGGGGGTGGTAAAACTGAAAAATCCGATTTATAGTTTAACGGGGAATTTGCTTATTGAAATTGCAGGCGGTAATATAGAAAATCTGCTCAACAATGCGGCAAAAAAGAAAATAAGAATTTATGACCTTGAATTTTCAAAGGAAAGGGTAATAGGAAAAATAACACCCAAGGATTTTATTAAAATCAGAACGGCGGCAAGGGGAACAAAGACGAGGATAAAGATAATAAAAAAAGAGGGACTGATTTTCAAAATCAAACCTAATTTACATAGAACGGGATTTATAGCAGGACTGTTTTTATTCCTTATTATAATAAAGGCGCTCTCTTTATTTGTTTGGAATATTGAGGTTAAGGGGAGTAAAACCGTTCCCAAAAACGAGATAATCGCCTACTGTAACGAAATCGGGGTTGATTTAGGCAAATACCGAAAGGGAATTGATACCAACAAGACGGCAAACCTTATATTGCTTAAATTCCCGAAACTTACATGGGCGTCGGTCAATATTGAGGGCTCATTTGTTACCGTTAATGTCAGCGAAGCGGACAAAACGCAGGAATACGAAGTAAAACCGCCCTCAAATCTCATCGCAAAGGCGGACGGAACGATAGATAAAATTGATACCGTTTCGGGCGAAACAAAGGTATCGGTCGGGGATACCGTCGCAAAAGGGGATATTTTGGTTTCGGGAGTCAGAATGTTAAAGGGGAGCACAACCTTTATTGAATCAAAGGGCGAGGTTTACGCAAACACAGTAAGAACATATACCGAAACGAAACCGTATAAGCAGAAAGTTCTTAAAACCTACGGAATAAGGGATAAAAAAGTTTTAACATTTTTCTTTTTTAAGACCCCTCTTTATTTGGGAACGACAAAGGGAATATATATCGGAAAAACAAAAACTGAAAACCTTAATCTTTTCGGAAAGGATATGCCGATATCCATAATTACAAAAAGGCAGGTTCTAAAAAAATATGTTACCGAAAAATACAGCGAAAAGGAGCTTTTGGCTCAAATTGATAAGTCAATAGAGAATAGAATTAAATCAGACGGAATAAATAAATATACCGAAACAAAAAGAGAGGTTATTAAGAGCGAAAAGGATATAAAAATCATAAAAGAAATTACCGCTTACGAAAACATAGCAAGAGAGCAAAAAATAAATATTGACAAAAAATAAAAGACCACCCAATAAGGTGGTCTTTATAAGTGTTGGCATCTACTTATTTTCCCAGGCAGCTGCCCGCCAAGTATCTTCAGCGCAAGTAAGCTTAACTTCTGTGTTCGGAATGGGAACAGGTGGACCCTTACCGCAATCAACACCAACTATTTTGCCATCTCTTGACGGCAAAAGTTATTGTATCACAATATATACGGTTTGTCAAGCATTTTTTTAGAAAAATCAAATATTTTTTATTTCACCCATTTTTGAGGTGATAATTGCTTTTATTTTGGCACCAAACCAACAGAACATCGCCTCTCCGAGGTCTTCGAAAATCGGGTCGCCGTCATGCGAACAAAGCATGGCAAAGGTTTGACCTATTCTTCTTTCAATGTCATTATCCCGCCTGAAAGCAAGGTAATAAAAGGAGAATGAGCCGGTATCCGAGCAGGAGCGCAAAAGGTCCAAGCTTTCTTCTCTTATAACCGCCAGAAAACTCTTTTTTGCAAAATCGGTAAGGGCGGAATTTTCGCCTAAATACTGTTCAAATGTTGCGGTAACGGTAAAGGAAAGAAGAAGAACGGTTTGCGGCAAAAATTCAAGATTCGGATTATCGTCATCTTTTTTAGACGCAATTTCCTTAATAAATTCCTGCGCAACCTCGTTTCCTATTTCCTTTGCTTTGACAATATCTTCCTTTGAAACCTCTTCTTGATTTGATGTTTCGGCGAAATTAGTTGCGCCGAATATTTTTATGTCTTTATCGTCAAACACTATTTTCGCCTTCCTTTTACTGTTTGTCTTTGATGTTTTGAAGGGCTATTGCCAACTGTGCCGGACAGGAGGTATCCTTAAATCCGCACTTAATATCCTTTAATTTAAGGATAACATCGTCAATATTCATACCTTTAACAAGGGCACTGATACCTTTAAGATTGCCGTTGCAACCGCCGGTAAATTTTACATCTTCAATAATGCCGTCGTTTACGGTAATATCAATGCTTCTTGAACAAACACCTCTTGTTATATAAGTATATGTCATTAAAAGTCCTTCTTTACCTTAAATTTGTTAATTCTTGTCGGATGACGAAGCTTTCTTATCGCTTTTGCTTCAATTTGGCGAACTCTCTCTCTTGTAACATGAAGCTCTTTACCAACCTCTTCAAGAGTATGGCATCTGCCGTCGTGAAGACCGAAACGAAGACGGATAACATATTCTTCACGGGGAACTAAAGTATGAAGAACGGTATCAATATCCTCATTTGTAATGGTTTTAAGGGCGGCCTCGTCGGGAGCCAATGCATCTTCGTCACGGATAAAGTCCATAAGTCGGGAATCCTCCTCGGGACCTATCGGTGTTTCCATTGAAACGGGCTCTTGCGCAACACGCATAATTTCTCTTACCTTTTCAATGGTAAGACCCATGTGCTCGGCGATAAGCTCATCGCTCGGCTCATAGCCGTTTTCATGCAAAAGTTGGCTTTGAACCTTCTTTAAGCGGTTTATGGTTTCAACCATGTGAACGGGGATACGGATAGTTCTTGCCTGGTCGGCAATGGCTCTTGTAATTGCCTGTCTTATCCACCATGTAGCATAGGTTGAGAATTTATATTCCTTTGTATAGTCAAACTTTTCAACCGCTTTAATAAGACCGACATTACCCTCTTGAATAAGGTCAAGGAAGAACATTCCTCTGCCGACATACTTTTTGGCAATGCTTACAACAAGACGCAAATTGGCTTCGGTAAGGCGCTGTTTTGCATATTCGTCGCCCTCGGCAATCTTCTTTGCGAGTTCAATTTCCTGCTCAAAGGTAAGAAGCGGAACTCGGCCTATTTCACGAAGATAAACCTTAACGGGGTCCTCAAGCGACATTTGTTTAAGCTGTTCATCGCTTTCAAGATTTTCAAGGTTTTCAAGGTCAACCTCCTCCATTTGAAGCTCATCATCAGTCGGCTCTTCGTCAAGGTCAAGAGTAGGTGGCTCTTCAAAAAGCTCTTCCAAATTCTCGGGAGCATCCTCAATACTGTCAATACTGTTTGACTTGTCGTTTTCAAGAAGCTCGTCTGCAAGTGCCTCTAATTCCTGTGATTTCATTTCTTCTTTGCTTTTTGCCATTAAGTATTTCCCCTTTTTTTATTTTCTATCATTTTTTGCATATTCGCTGCCCAATCGGAGTCGGACATATCTTTTGTGTTCATAAGATTTATTTTAACCGTTTCATCAAGAATAACATTTATACTGTCTTTTAGAACGGTAAGCGAATTCTTTTTGTATTTTTCGCTGTTGAAAAGCGAAACCAAAAAACTCAGTTCCTCGGTATTCAGAATTTCTCCGAAATATGAAATATCGGGAGTATTGCCGTTTTTGATACATTCAAGAACAATAGTATATATTCTTCTGTTAAAGGTCGTAATAAACTGTTCGGGCTTTAACTTTTCCTCAACCTCGCTGTAAAAATCGGGGTGTGAGAGAAGAACGGAAATAATTGCCTCCTCCGCAATAACGGCGGTAGGATATTTTCGCCTTTCGGGATTTATATCATTATTATTGAATTTTGGATGAATAATATCCGAAATAACTTTCTTTTTGTTAATTCGCTCGTTTCTTTTCTTTAATTCATTGACCTTTGTTTGAAGGGCGGCTCTTGAAACACCGTATTTTTCGCAAAGCTTGCCGATATAAAGGTCGGTTGTTATAACATCGTTTGTTTCGGCTATTATTTCGGCGGCTTTGTTTAGATACTGAACCCTGCCGTCATCACTGTAAGTGTTAATCTCCTTTGCGGCGGTTAAAAGCTTATACTCAATTTCGCTTACAGAGCCCTCCAAAAGTCCGATAAACCGCTCTTTTCCGTGCTTTTTTATAAATTCGTCGGGGTCTTTTCCGTCGGGAATTACGATAACTCTGACTTCAAGACCTGTATTTTTAAGAATTTCACCCGCTCTTTTTACCGCCTTTTGACCGGCGGCGTCGGCATCAAGAGTTAAAATGATTTCCTTTGTGTATCTTGAAATTATTGCCGCTTGTTCGGGGGTAAAAGCAGTTCCCAAAGCGGCAACCGCATTTTGAAATCCTGCCTGATGGAGAGAAACAACATCCATATTTCCCTCAACCAAAATAATTCTTTCATCGCAGTAGTTTTTGGCAAAATTCATACCGAAAAGGTTTTCGCTTTTTTTGTAAACGGGGGTGTCGGCGGTGTTGACATACTTTCCGCCCTGCTTGTCCTCGCCGGGCATAGCCCGTCCCGAAAAGGCGATAACCTTTCCCCGAATGTTAATAATAGGGAAGATGACCCTTTTTCTGAAACGGTCGTAGTATGTTCCTCTTTGGCTTTTGCCGACAACATTTGCGGTAACCATATCGGCAACCGAAAAGCCCTTTTGCTTTAAGTGGTTAATAAGCGAATCCCAGGAGTCGGGGGCGGCGCCCAAACCGAAGTGCTTAATGGTTGATATGTTAAGACCTCTGCCCAAAAGGTAGTCAAGCGCCCATTTTCCCTCGCTTGACATAAGGTAATTATGATAAAATTTGGCGGTTTCACGGTTAATCTCAAAAACGGTATTTTTAATATTTGTATATGAATCGTCATAACCCTTTTCGGGTAGGGTAATGCCGCTTTTTTCGGCTAATAATTTAACCGCCTCAATATAGTCAAGGTTTTCAATAAGCTTTGTAAATGTAAAAATATCGCCGCCGACACCGCAACCGAAGCAGTAAAATGAGCTACTGTCGGGATAAACGGTAAAGGACGGGGTTTTTTCGCCGTGGAAAGGGCAAAGACCGACAAGATTTTTGCCCCGTCTTTTAAGCGTAACATAGGGGGAGATAACCTGCTCAATATCGTTTTTATATTTAATTTCGTTTATTATTTCTTCGGGAATTGCCATATTATCTCACCGCCTTTTTATTATGATTTGTTTTTTATAAAGTAAGTGTCCAGAATTTCGGAACAAAAATATTATTATAGGTTGCAACGGCAAAATCGTCGGTCATACTCGCAATATAGTCAACAACCGCCCTGTCGGCACCCTCGCCGTTTGCAATTTCTCTGAAATCGTAGGGAAGCTTTGAAATATTTTCACGGTAATACCTGAAAAGTCCCTCAATCAGTCCGAAAACCTTGCCTTCCTCAACCTTTGCTTTGTTGTTTCTGTAAACCTTTTCAAATAGAAAATCGTGGAGCATATTATAGTGCTTTTCGGTTTCGCTGTCCATTTTTATATCAAAACCTTTAGAATTTACAACAACTGATTTAACAAGCGTATCAATTCGCTTTGATTTTCGTTCACCTAAATAATCGGTTATTTCTTTCGGAATATCCGATTCGCTTATTATATCGCCCCGAACGGCATCGTCAATATCGTGGTTAATGTAGGCAATTCTGTCGCTAAGGCGAACAACTCTGCCCTCGGGGGTGTTTGCAAAATCGCCTTTTGTATGATGCAAAACACCGTCTAAAACCTCATAAGTTAGATTAAGCCCTTTTCCGCCGTTTTCAATCTTTTCGCAAACCCTTACCGACTGTTCATAGTGAGTAAATGTTCCGTCAAACAAACTGTCAAGCGCTCTTTCTCCTGCGTGACCGAAAGGGGTATGACCTAAATCGTGCGCTAAGGCAATGGCTTCGGTCAAGTCCTCGTTAAGCCGCAGGGATTTTGCAATAGTTCTTGCAATTTGAGAAACCTCTAATGTATGCGTAAGTCGGGTTCTGTAATGGTCGGATTCGGGAGAAATAAACACCTGAGTTTTATGTTTAAGCCGTCTGAATGACTTACTATGTATTACTCTGTCCCTGTCCCGCTGAAATTCCGTTCGCAGCTCGCATAACTCCTCGGGGATTTTTCTTCCCTTTGTGTTTACGCTTAAAGTCGCATATTCCGATAGGGTATCCTTTTCAATTTGTTCAAGGGTTTCTCTTATGGTGTCCATTATCTCGCCTGCCTTTTTCTCTACATATATATTATTAGACAAAAACTTGTCAATTCCTCTATTTTTGCTCTTTTATTGGTAAAATTTCCGTTTTTATTTTGTCGGCAGAAAGCTTTCCGGAAGAAATTTCGCAAAGTTTTTCATTAAATTCCCTCGTTTTTGGGGTAATAAGGTAAAATTTAACGGTAACCTTTTCCGCAAATTCCGTATTTATTATAGCAGCACCCATGTCCGATAAAAGGGACATAATGCGGTTTTGGTCGGAGTAGGGAAGTGAAAGCGAAAAAATATCGCATTCAACCATATTTACGGCGTTTGCGTTATCTATTGCTTCCTTTGCGGCGGCGGAATATGCCCTGACAAGGCCTCCCGTGCCGAGTAAAATACCGCCGAAATACCTTGTTACAATAATTATGGCATCAACTATTTCGCTATGGCTTAAAATATCCAAAATCGGTTTTGCGGCAGTGCCGTGCGGCTCGCCGTCATCGGAAAAACGGGCGGTATTATCCTTTAATATATAGGCATAAACATTATGCCTTGCGTCAAAATATTTTGCTCTGTGCTCTGTCAGTATCTTTGCCGCTTCCTCCTCGCTTTTGCAGGGATAAAGGGTTGCATAAAATTTTGAATGTTTTTCGGTATAAAAACCCTCTGAAATAGCATCAATAGTTTTATAATCGCCCATTTTTTCACCTTTTTTTAGTAGAATATAACTTAAAAAACCGCTACCGCAATTATTTTGCGGTAGCGGAATAGGGAACTATTATTCTTCCATACCAAAGCGCTTCTTGAAGCGGTCAACACGGCCACCGGTATCAACTAACTTCTGCTTACCGGTAAAGAAAGGATGACATTTAGAACAAATATCCAAACGAATGTCCTTCTTGGTTGAACGGGTTTCAAATTCAGCACCGCATGCACATTTAACGGTTACCTTTTCATATTCAGGATGAATTCCTTGTTTCATCGTGGGTTCACTCCCTTCACATACTCATTAACAGTGTAATTTTATCATAAAGTTTTTAAAAAATCAAGAGAAAATTATTCAGCGGTGTAAACTAATTCCTCATCGGGCGAAATTTCGGGGATATCCTCTTCGGGAGGATTTATCTCCGAAACCTTCATACCTGTTCCGGCAGGAATAAGCTGACCGATAATAACATTTTCTTTAAGACCGAACAGCGGGTCCTCTTTGCCCTTGATTGCGGCTTCGGTAAGAACTCTCGTTGTCTCCTGGAACGAAGCGGCGGACATAAAGGATTCGGTAGCAAGCGATGCCTTTGTAATACCGAGCAAGGTTGCCTGATAGGTTGCCTTTTTAAGACCTTCCTCACCGTTTGCAATTCTTTCCTCAATAATCTTATTGGCATCGTGGATTTCCTTATATTCGTAGCTTACATTCTGGATTAAGTCGGTATCGCCCGAATCGGTGATGCGAAGCTTTCTCATCATTTGACGGATGATAACCTCAATGTGCTTATCGTTGATATCAACACCCTGAGTGCGGTAAGCATTCTGAATTTCGGCGATGATATATTCCTGAACGGCGCCGGGGCCTTGTGCCTCTAAAATATCCTGAGGATATTTAGCACCCGGAACGATAGAATCACCGGCTTTAACCTCGTCACCCTCGCTGACAAGAATACGGGAGCCGTAAGGAACACCGATTTTTTCCTGTTCAAGAGTTTCGTTATCGGTAATATAAAGAACATTCGGGTTTTTCTTGTCAATGCTGACAGTTCCCGACTTCTTGGCGATAATACCGCAGTGTTTAGGTCTTCTTGCTTCAAACAGTTCTTCAACACGGGGAAGACCCTGAGTAATATCTTCGGTTGATGCGATACCGCCGGTGTGGAATGTTCTCATGGTAAGCTGAGTGCCCGGCTCACCGATTGACTGAGCGGCAACAATACCGACAGCTTCGCCGACCTGAACCGGCTTATTGGTGGCAAGGTTTGCACCGTAGCATTTCTGGCATACGCCGTGGTGAGAGTGGCAGGTAAGAATTGAACGGATTTCAATTCTCTGAATGCCCATATCAACAATGCGTTTTGCATCGTCCTTTGTAAGCATATGCTCGTTATCAATAAGAACTTCGCCTGTCTTCTCATCGCAAAGCGGATTAAGAAGATATCTTCCGACAAGACGCTCTTCCAAAGTTTCAAGGGTATGATTTCCGTCTTTAATATCAAAAATCGTAAGACCTTCGGTTGTTCCGCAGTCGGTTTCACGAACGATAACATCCTGAGATACATCAACAAGACGACGGGTAAGGTAACCCGAGTCGGCAGTTCTAAGAGCCGTATCGGCAAGACCTTTACGGGCACCACGGGAAGAAATGAAGTATTCAAGAACATTAAGTCCTTCACGGTAGTTAGCGCGGATAGGAACTTCAATAACCTTACCGGCGGTGTTGGCAATAAGTCCACGCATTCCGGCAAGCTGACGAATCTGACTCATGGAACCACGGGCACCCGAGTCAGCCATCATAAATATCGGGTTAAACTCGTCAAGGTTATCTTTAAGAGCATCGGCAACATCTTCGGTTGCCTTGTTCCAGATTTCAATAACATGGCGGCTTCTTTCGTCGTTATTGATAAGACCTCGGCGATACATCTTGGTAACATTATCAATCTGCGCTTCGGCATCTGCCAAAATATCCTTCTTAACGGGAGGAATAACGGCATCAATAACGGCAACGGTAATAGCGCCCTTGGTTGAGAACTTAAAGCCGGTTGCCTTGATGTTGTCAAGAACGATAGCCGAGCGGCTTGTTCCGTGAATATCTATGCAACGGTCAATAATTTTACCGAGCTGCTTTTTACCAACCTTATTTTGAATGATTTCATCATTTGATTCAATGGTTTTCTTAGAGGGGTCTTTAATTGAGAAGGTCCATTCAAGGTCAAGCTCGTGCTCGGGATTACTTCTGTCAACAAAGCCCAAATCCTGCGGAATTGACTCGTTAAATAGAATGAAACCTACTGTGCACCAAACAAGACCCGATTTACCGTTTTCATTTGTAAAACGAACACGGATAGGAGCGTGAAGTCCGATAATGCCGTCGCTGTAAGCCATAATGGCTTCGTTTTTATCACGGAATACCTTGTTTGCACCCTTTTCTTCCGCCTTAACAAATGTAAGGTAGTAAGAGCCCAAAACCATATCCTGCGTAGGAACGGCAACCGGTTTACCGTCAGACGGCTTTAAGAGGTTGTTGGCGGCAAGCATCAAGAAACGGGCTTCTGCCTGTGCCTCAGCCGAAAGCGGAATATGAATAGCCATCTGGTCGCCGTCAAAGTCGGCATTGTAAGCCGTGCAAACAAGCGGATGAAGTTTAAGAGCTTTACCCTCAACCAATACCGGCTCAAATGCCTGAATACCCAAACGGTGAAGGGTAGGAGCACGGTTTAACAGAACGGGATGTTCTTTGATTACAAGCTCAAGTGCGTCCCAAACATCGCCGGAAGCACGGTCAACCATCTTACGGGCAGTTTTAATATTTGTAACCTTATTTGTTTCAACAAGGCGCTTCATAACAAACGGCTTAAAGAGCTCAAGTGCCATTTCCTTCGGAACACCGCACTGATACATTTTAAGCTCAGGACCTACAACGATAACCGAACGGCCGGAATAGTCAACGCGCTTACCGAGAAGGTTTTGACGGAAACGGCCCTGCTTACCTTTAAGCATATCCGAAAGGGATTTAAGGGCACGGTTGTTAGGACCGGTAACCGGTTTACCCCGTCTGCCGTTATCAATAAGGGCGTCAACTGCCTCTTGAAGCATTCTCTTCTCGTTGCGGATAATAATATCCGGTGCGCCGAGTTCAAGAAGTTTCTTCAAGCGGTTGTTACGGTTGATTACTCTTCTGTAAAGGTCGTTAAGGTCAGAGGTGGCAAATCTGCCGCCGTCAAGCTGAACCATAGGACGAAGGTCGGGGGGAATTACCGGTATAACATCAAGAATCATCCATTCGGGACGGTTGCCTGAAAGACGGAATGCCTCCAAAACTTCAAGGCGCTTTAATATGCGGACTCTCTTTTGACCTGTTGTATTTTCAAGTTCTTCTTTTAATTCGTTGCAGGTTTTATCAAGGTCAATTTCCATTAAAAGCTTTTTAATGGCTTCGGCACCCATTCCTGCTTCAAAGTCGTCACCGAATTTTTCGCGCATATCGTTATACTGCGACTCGGTTAAAAGCTCCAACTTGGTAAGGCAGGTATCGCCGGGGTCGGTTACGATATACTGCGAGAAATATAATACCTGTTCAAGGTCTTTCGGAGAGATATTGAGAACAAGACCCATTCTTGAAGGAATTGTCTTAAAATACCAAATGTGAGAAACGGGAGCGGCAAGCTCAATAGTTCCCATACGCTCACGGCGAACTTTTGAACGGGTAACCTCAACACCGCAACGCTCACAGATTTTGCCCTTATAGCGAACGCGTTTATACTTTCCGCAATGACATTCCCAGTCCTTTTGTGGCCCGAAAATGCGCTCACAGAAAAGTCCGCTCTGTTCGGGCTTTAATGTTCTGTAGTTAATGGTTTCCGGCTTTGTAACCTCGCCCTTGGACCACTGTCTGATTCTCTCAGGAGAAGCAAGACCTATTTTGATAGATGAAAAAGCAAGTTCGTTTGAATTTTCCATTTGTTTGCCCTCCTTAAATATCTTCTTCGGCGTCAGAAGCACCGAATTCTATTTCTTCACCGTTTTCGTCCTGCAAGCCGTAGCCGCTTGAAACGAATTCGGAATCATCTGCAGTAGCACCCATTTCTTCGGATACTTCGGGGATATTAAGACCCATATCATCGTCATCGTCAAACTTCTGTTTAAGGTCAACCTCGTCGCCTAAATCGTCAAGAACCTTAACATCAAGAGACAATGACTGAAGTTCCTTAATAAGAACCTTGAATGATTCGGGGATACCGGCTTTCGGAACATTTTGACCCTTAACTATTGCCTCGTATGTCTTAACACGGCGGCCAACATCGTCCGACTTAACGGTCAAGATTTCCTGAAGGGTATAAGCGGCACCGTATGCCTCAAGAGCCCAAACTTCCATTTCTCCGAAACGCTGTCCGCCGAACTGTGCCTTACCGCCTAACGGCTGTTGAGTAACAAGAGAGTAAGGACCGGTTGAACGGGCGTGGATTTTATCATCAACAAGGTGATGCAGTTTAAGATAATACATATAACCGACGGTTACGCGGTTGTCAAACGGCTCACCTGTTCTGCCGTCATAAAGCTGGACCTTACCGTCTTCATCCATACCTGCCATCTTAAAGCATTCACGGATATCGGCTTCGTGAGCGCCGTCAAATACAGGGGTGCAGATGTTCCAGCCAAGTGCCTTTGCGGCATAACCCAAATGAACTTCAAGAACCTGTCCGATGTTCATACGGGAAGGAACGCCCAAAGGATTAAGAACTATATCAAGCGGAGTTCCGTCGGGTAAGAACGGCATATCTTCGCTCGGAAGAATACGGGATACAACACCCTTGTTACCGTGTCGTCCTGCCATCTTATCGCCTACGGAGATTTTTCTCTTTTGAGCGATATAGCAACGAACGACAACATTAACGCCGGGGCTTAATTCCGATGCGTTTTCACGGGTAAATACCTTAACATCAACGATAGTTCCGTATTCACCGTGGGGAACACGAAGGGAAGTATCTCGGACTTCTCTTGCCTTTTCACCGAAGATAGCGCGAAGAAGTCGCTCCTCGGCGGTAAGCTCGGTTTCACCCTTAGGTGTTACCTTACCTACAAGAATATCGCCTGCCTTAACCTCGGCACCGATGCGTATAATACCTCTTTCGTCAAGGTCTTTAAGGGCATCTTCGCCGACATTCGGGATATCACGGGTGATTTCCTCGGGGCCTAATTTTGTATCACGGGATTCAAGCTCATATTCTTCAATATGGATAGAGGTGTAAATATCGTCACGAACAAGTCGCTCGTTAAGCAAAACGGCGTCCTCGTAGTTATAACCCTCCCAGGTCATAAATCCGATAAGGGCATTTCTGCCGAGGGAAATTTCGCCCTTGCTTGTTGCGGGACCGTCGGCGATAACCTCTTTTTCCTCAACCTTGTCACCAACGGCAACGATAGGACGCTGGTTGATGCAGGTTCCGTGGTTTGAACGGGTGAACTTAATGAGCTTATACTCGTCAATTTCGCCGTTTTTAGCACGGATTTTAATAATATCGGCGCTGACAAATGTTACAACACCGGCACGCTTTGCCAAAACAACAACACCCGAGTCAACGGCTGCCTTATATTCCATACCGGTAGCAACAATCGGGTTTTCGGGTTTAAGAAGCGGAACTGCCTGCTTCTGCATGTTTGAACCCATCAAAGCACGGTTGGTATCGTCATTTTCAAGGAACGGAATCATTGCGGTAGCAACCGAAACAACCATCTTCGGCGAAACATCCATAAAGTCGGCTCTTGAAGCTTCAACCTCCTGGAAGCCGTCACGGTAACGGGCATTAACCTTTGAACGAACAAAGAAGCCCTTTTCGTCAAGCGGCTCGTTTGCCTGAGCGACAACGAAGTTGTCCTCCTCGTCGGCTGTCATATAAATAACTTCGTCAAGAACACGGCCGGTTTCGTGGTCAACCTTTCTGAAAGGTGCCTCAATAAAGCCGTATTTGTTGATTTTTGCATAGGTAGCAAGATAGGAGATAAGACCGATGTTAGGACCTTCAGGGGTTTCAATAGGACACATACGGCCATAATGAGTATAGTGAACATCACGAACTTCAAACGAAGCACGGTCTCTTGACAAACCGCCGGGGCCTAATGCCGATAGACGGCGCTTATGAGTAAGCTCGGAAAGCGGGTTTGTCTGGTCCATAAACTGCGAAAGGGGAGAAGAACCGAAAAATTCCTTAATAGCCGCAACAACGGGGCGGATATTTATAAGGGACTGAGCGGTAACATTCTCCATATCGGCGGCTTGAAGATTCATCTTCTCGCGAACAACACGCTCCATACGGGAGAAACCGATACGGAACTGATTTTGCAAAAGTTCGCCGACACTTCTTATACG
>JAKSQJ010000017.1 GCA_024404195.1 Clostridia bacterium
CTTAATTATTTAAGAATTTCGTTAACTCTTGCCTGAACTTCCTTATAACTGTAACCGGCATTGCCGAGCCGTTGCTTGCGCTCGTTTCCGTTGCCCCAAAGTCCTCTTATTACCTCTCTTGCCAATTCCTCAACCGTCTTTTTGGCGGCTTTCGGCTTTTGGGATTTGGTATCGGGGACTTTGGTGACATTATTGGCGGCAACGGCGGTTTTCTTTTTAAGATTTCCCATTTTTACAATGGCGGTAACAACTCCGTTTGCAACCTTTTTTGCATAATCCTCGGTTAGAATTATGGGGGTGTCAACCGTGCTGTCCATAAATCCGCATTCAAGCAAAACGGCGGGCATATTGCTTTCTCTGACCTCGTGTAAATCCTGCTTTTGAAGCGGAACGGAGCGGTTGCCTTTAAGCCCCGTTGTCTTTATGATTTCGTCATAAAGGGATTTTTGCCACCGGCTTGTTACCGTGCCGTCCTTTATGCTTTTGTAAACTATGGCGATAATTCCGCCGCCCGATTTTCCGTTTACACCTGCGTTATGGTGAATACTTAAATAGAAATCGGCGCCGAACTTGTTCGCCTTATCGGTTCTTTGCTTTAACGGAACATCGGTTTTGCCCGTTTTATCGTCAAGACGGATAAGCTCATAGCCGTCATATTCTTTAAGACCGGCTTCAATAAGATTGCAAATTCTTGAATTAAGCGTCCATTCTCTTGTTTCGTTTTTGTCTATTGCTTTTAAACATCTTTTACCGGCGGTGTTTATACCGTGTCCGGCGTTTAATGCGATTTTTAACATATTATTGCTCCTTTTTTTCGTGTTGTGTGCCGAAATAAAAGGCAATAACCGTGGTAAATATCATCAAAAACTGTTCGCCGGTTATCGCTCCCTTTACGGCAAGAAAGGAAAAAGCGAGGGTAAGAACAACCGTAACAATGGATTTGACCGTTAAAATTTTACTGAATAGCTCTTTCAATTTGTTAACCTACTTTCTTCTCCAAATCTTCTATGCGATGATTTTGGACTTTGATTTGTTCCTTTATGACCGGAACGGTTTCGCTGAAAAGCCGAGCATAGTTGTTGTGCGCCTTAACATCTTCTTTCAGCTCCGCCATTTCGCATTTCATATGGTTCATCTCATTATTCATAATATGCTGATTGGTATCAAGTTTGTTAGTAAGTTTGTCCCTTGTGGCTTTACCCTGAACAAAAATTCCGATAAGAGAAACAACAGAGGTTATTATTGCAACAAGGACTGCGTCACTCATTTTTGCCCTCCGTGTTCAACATCAAAAACACCTTTTTCATATAATCACCTTTTTAATCATTTTTGCAAATTTCTTTATACTGTTCTTCGGTTACAATTCCCTTTTCAACAAATTTATGCACTTGTTCGGCGGTATAAAGTCCCAAATCGTAAAATTTTTTAATTTTTTCAAACATAGATTATTCCTCCAAAAGTGTATCGGTCATTAAAGCCGTGTATAACAATTGTGCTTCAAACCTGTCTTGTTGTGTCGGCGCTGTAATTACTGTTGCTCTATTATGAAGGAACTCGGTTTCTTCCTCTTCCGTCATATCTCGCTCAACGATTTCGCCTTCAATTAGTTCTGCAACTTTCATAACTATTCCCCTTTCACCGCAAGAATTTTTATGTTTGTTCCGGCAGGTAAACTTCTATTGCTCGCATTCGCATCTACCGAAATCAGCGTAAGTGAATTTAAGGCTATTCCTAATGCATTATAACTTTTATAAACTGCTACTTGTGGAATAGAATAGGACCCCGTTGCATAAACACCGTCCGAAAATAACACGCCATTTCGCAATTCAAAAATCACTGTAAACAGCATTGGGTAGTTTGCGATTTTTCCTATTGTCTGTGTTCCTACTTCAGAATAATTGTTTGAACCTACCATAAATGCGGTTGGTGTTCCTTCGGTTATTTCGGCAGGAACAGTAATATTTACAAGTATTTTTCGGAAATTAAAATTGACATTATTTATGTCTTTGTTAATTGTAAGACGGGTTGTCAATGCTTCTGTAAGAGTTAATGAGCCGTCTGCCTCATCGCCGATAGGAATTGCTTCATACGGTTTGTTGTCGTAAACATAAGAATTGTTTATTTTTGCTTTTACGGCAGAAGCGAGGTCGGTTTCGGGTATACCGCCGTCGGGCTTCGTGTATTTAGTGCTTACTGCATCGTCAACATATTGTTTGTTGGATACATCACTGCTACGGCTCGGGTCAGGAACTTCAAGATGACCGCTGATAATCGCAGGTCTTGTTAATGATAAATACCGTGAGTAAGTGCTTTCAAATACTTCGGCAAACTTATCTTGTTTCCAATCAAGCGACTGGTGTTGCTGTAATGCGGTATCCGCTTTGCCTAAGCTTTCTTGAACGGAGCTTGAAAGGTCGGTTTTCGGTATGCCGTCGCTTGGTTTTGTATATTTGGTATCTACTGCATCGTCAACATAGTCCTCGGTTGCATATCCCTCTAAAGATTGATGCTCCTGTAATGCCGAATCTGCTTTTTCCAAACTTGACTTTACATTTGCATTAAGGTCGGTTTTCGGAATACCGCCTGACGGCTTTGAGTATGTTCCGAATCCGCTGTCGTTAGTAAGGTCACTTGTTTTGGTTGGAATAGGAGTATCATCGGGCAACGCTCCGACATCCGAAGCCGAAAGAGAAATATCGTTACTTAACGGCTTGTTATTGATTTTCACGGTTTTTTGAACGAACTCGTCTTCGGCTTCTTCTTTTGTCATACCGTCGGTATCGCCCCAAACCATATCAAAGTCAGCGTTACTTGCTTTTTTAAGGACCTTGCCTTCACTACCGCCCGACGGGCAGTGGGCAAATGTTGCGTTTGCCATTAAAAGCTGATTCCAAATTTCAGGTGTCGGGTCTTCGGGCAAAAAGTCGCCGTAGCCGCTTTCAATTACATCAACAAGTTCTTCGTTTGTTGTAATTATGACATTGTTTTCAACACCGTAAACAGAAACGGAAAAGCAGGGGTGCTTAATTACCTCTTGCGGAACGAAACAAACATTATCCCCTAAATACATACTGTTGCCGTCGGCAAAAATTATCGGGTAATCTTTGGTCTCCGACTTAAAAACAGCGACCTTTGTTTTTGTTCGCCAGGCATCGTTAAAGTTAAACTTTACGGTAAGGAAACGGACACTGTCGGATACAACACCCTCAACCCGAAGTGTCAAAATTTGGTTATTAACATTTGCAATAATCATATTTTTCTCCTTTAATAACCTTCTTCTTGTTTGCGCCATACCTATAATAACCCAATAATTTGCGACATTCACCGACAAGAAAATTAAGAATGCAGAATTAAGAATTATGAATGTAGGGGCGACTATCAGTCGCCCGAAATTTAGTATAAACAAAAAAACCTCCCAAAAGGGAGGTCAAAGATACAATATTCAATTAACCCAAAATAACGGTTGCCGTTGTAAAATAAATGATAAGCGAAATGGCATCAACTATTGTTGTAATAAGCGGACTTGCCATAACCGCAGGGTCAAAGCCGATTTTTTTGGCGAGTATCGGCAGGGTGCAACCGACGATTTTTGCGACGATAACCGTAAAGAACAGTGTCAGGCAAACAACCGCAATTTCAAGGTATGCGTGGGGGTCGCCCGTAAAGGTTTTAAGTAGAAATTTGTCAATAATAATCAGTTTTCCGTAGTTAATAACCGCAAGGGTTAAACTGCAAAAAAACGCAACGCGGATTTCTTTCCATAAAACCTTAAAAATATCGCCGAACTCAATATCGCCGAGGGAAATGCTTCTTATAACGGTAACCGATGCCTGCGAGCCGCTGTTTCCGCCCGTATCCATAAGCATCGGAATAAATGCAATAAGTCCCGAAAAAGCAACAAGTTTTGCTTCAAAACTGCTTATTATTGCTCCCGTAAAGGTGGCGGAAATCATAAGGAGAAGAAGCCAGGGTATTCTTGATTTATAGGTTTCAAAAACACTCGTCTTAAAATAACTTCTTTCACTCGGCAAAATAGCCGCCATCTTTTCAATGTCCTCGGTAACCTCTTCCTTCATGACATCAATAGCGTCGTCAACCGTTACGATACCGACAAGACGGCCTTCCATATCAACAACCGGCATTGCCAAAAGGTCGTATTTTTCAAACGCCATAGCAACGGCTTCTTTATCTTCAAGGGTGTTAACCGAAATAACATTTTCGTCCATTATCTCGGAAATAACCTTGTCTTTCGGGTTAAGAAGCAAATCCTTTACCGAAACGATACCCAAAAGGTGACGGCTTCGGTCGGTTACATAGCAGGCATATATTGTTTCGGTATCAAAACCGATTTTTCTGATGCGGTCAAAGGCGCTATCCACCGTCATATCTTTTTTAAGGTCAATATACTCGGTGGTCATAATGCTTCCGGCGCTGTCATCGGGGTATGCAAGAAGCTGGTTTATCATTCGCCTTGTGTTCGCATCGGTGGCTTTTAATATTCGCTTGGCAACGGTGGCGGGCATTTCATCAATAATATCAACCGTATCATCCATGAAAAGCTCATCCATAACTTCACGAAGCTCTTTATCCGAAAACGCTTCAATTAAAAGCTGCTGCATATCCGAGTCCATCTCAACGAAAACCTCGGCGGCGAGTTCTTTGGGCAAAATTCTGAAAATAACGGGGAGGTCTTTTTCCGCAACCTCTTCAAAAACCTGCGCCAAATCGGCAGGATTCATCTCGGAAAGCAAACTTTTAAGTTCGCCGAACTTTTTTTGTTCAATCAGTTCTAAAATCTTTTCTTCCATTTTTACGAATCCTCCTTTTCGGTTAAAAAACCTCGTCTGTCTGACGAGGTTTAGTTTTTAATATTATAGATTTATTATTTGACTTTGTCAATGTTTTTATAAATATCAAGAAAAATATACCTTATGAATTACACCTAAAACCAAAAGATGGACGGGATAAAAAATATAAAAAGCATATTTTAAGAATTTAGATTTTATAAAACCCCGTTTTCCGTTATAAAGCCCGATAGCAATAAAAGCAGGGAAAGATATGAGCGGAACTTTCGTAATCGCAGAACCGGCAATCGCCATAATCAGTCGGTTTTTCCTTAAAATATACATAGTCAGTATCAGCGCATATCCTATCATACCGTAATCGGATTTTATAAGCAGGGTAAATAAAAACAAACCGAGAATTGCAATTATTTGCAAAAATCTTTTTTCGTTTAACTTTTCGTAAAGGCATATTCCCAAATATCCGACAAACAATGTAAAAAACACATTCTGGTTTTTGAATGTCAATGAAAGAGTGTGCGCATAATTCCAGGGAATTTCGGAAATAAGGGCGAAAATCAAAAGATTTCTGCCGTATTTTTTGCGGTCGTGCGTGTGAATATATCCTTCGGTAATAAGAAAAGCATAAATAGGGAAGGCAAGGCGCCCGATATGGCGCATAAACTGTATAAGACCCATACTTTTGCCTAAAAAAGTAAATAAAACATACCCTGCAAGAGAGGTATAAGGAAGCACAAAAACGGCAATATGGTCTATAAGCATTGTTATAACGGCAATAATTTTAAGCATACTGCCGTCAATAACCTTAAACTTATTTAACTTGACATTTAATTCCTCAACATTCATATCAATATATCGGGAACTTCTTGCAAAGCTCGGCAACCTCATTTTTTATTCTTTCCTTATTGCCCTCAAAATCTTCAATTATATCGGCAATAAAGTCGCCGATTTTTTCCATTTCCGGCTCTTTAAAGCCACGGGAAGTAACGGCGGGAGTTCCGATACGGACACCGCTTGTAACAAACGGACTTAACGGCTCGCCCGGAATGGTATTCTTATTGGCGGTAATATTAACCTCGTCAAGACGGGCTTCAAGCTCTTTACCCGTAATGCCCTTGTTCGTAAGTTTCAGAAGCATAAGGTGGTTATCGGTGCCGTCTGAAACTATCTCTATTCCTCTTGATTTGAGTTTGTTGCATAAAACAGCGGCATTTTTAACAATTTGCTTTGCATATTCCTTAAATTCGGGGGTAAGTGCCTCGCCGAGAGCAACTGCCTTTGCGGCAATAATATGCATAAGCGGACCGCCCTGAGTTCCGGGGAAAACCGCCTTATCTATCTGCTTTGCATACTTTTCTTTGCAAAGAATTAAACCGCCTCTCGGTCCTCTTAGTGTCTTATGCGTTGTGGTGGTAACAACATCGGCGTAAGGAACGGGAGAGGGATGAAGACCGGCGGCAACAAGACCTGCAATATGAGCGATATCTACCATTAAAAGTGCGTCAACCTTGTCCGCAATTTCACGGCAACGCTTAAAATCAATAATTCTTGAATATGCACTTGCGCCTACAACGATAAGCTTCGGCTTGCAGTCAAGAGCAATTCTTTCCATTTCGTCATAGTCAATGGTTTCGGTTTCGGGATTAACGCCGTATGGCACAACATTAAAGAATTTACCCGAAATATTAACGGGAGAACCGTGAGAAAGGTGTCCGCCCTCTTGAAGATTCATACCCATTACGGTATCGCCGGGATTAAGAAAAGCATAAAATACCGCAAGATTTGCGTTGGCGCCGCTATGTGGCTGAACATTGGCATGCTCCGCACCGAAAAGTTTTTTAGCTCTCTGCCTTGCTATTTCCTCAACCTCGTCAACATAAACGCAACCGCCGTAATACCTTTTTGAAGGATATCCTTCGGCATACTTGTTGGTAAGTATTCCGCCTGCGGCAAGTAAAACACCCTTGGAAACGATGTTTTCGGAGGCGATAAGCTCAATGTTTCCTTGCTGTCTTTTAAGCTCACGGCCGCAGGATTCTGCAACTTCGCTGTCAAAAACAGATAATTCTTCAAAAAAGTTCATAATAGTAACCACCTTTGGTAAAAAAATATTGAAAATATTATAACACATTTAATAAATATTGTAAAGATTTGTTAAGTAAATAACAATAATATTTTTGCTTGAAAAATATGCCAAAAGGGAGTATAATACTTTTAATGTTTTTCGTTGGAGGTATTCCCATGTTTAAAAAATTATTAGCTGCATTTCTTTGTTTAACGCTTTTGCTTCTTTCCGGTTGTTCTCTCGTAAAAAAGAGCAAGAAAAGTGACAAGAATAAAGGTGACGAAAAAACTTCCGTAGTTGAGGAAGAACCAAAGGGTATAAATAACCTTACCGGTCTTGAAATGGATGTAAATAAGCAGAATTTAAGACCCGTTGCTATTATGATAAACAATATAAGTGTTGCTCAACCCGTTCAAACTGGCATTAACAAGGCGGACATTATATATGAAACCGAGGTTGAGGGCGGTATTACCCGTCTTATGGCTGTGTTTAAGGATATCGCTTCGGTAGGTCAGATAGGAACTATCCGTTCTGCCCGTTATCCTTATGTTGATTTGGCGTTGGCTCACGATGCCGTTTATTTCCATTGCGGTCAGGATAATACATACTGTAAGCCGCATTTAAGAGACATTGACGATATTTCCATTGATACGGGAACTTGCGGAGGCACAAGAATAAGCAACGGTCTTGCCCGTGAGCATACTCTTTATTCCTTTGGCAACAAGTTGCTTGAAGGTATTAAGGGCAAAAAAATTGATACTACTTTAAGCAGTAATCCGAGTTGGCAAAATTTCGGTAAAGAGGATGAAAATATTGCCTTTACCGATGTTTGCAACAAGGTTTCCGTTTCTTTCTCAACAAGTTATAAAACCGTATTCCAATATGACAGCACAAAAGGAAAATACACCCGTTATTTCGGAACGACACTCAGAAAAGATTATGTTACCGGCGAAACGGTTGATGTTAAAAATGTTTTCGTTTTGATGACTTCAGTCAGCAATTATCCCGACGGTTATCACAGAAGGGTTGAGCTTACAAGCGGCGACGGTTACTATATGGTAAACGGCACCTATCAAAAGATTAAATGGTCAAAGGGAAGCTCAACTTCACCCCTTAAATTTACCGACGAAGCAGGTAACACATTAAAGGTTAACGCAGGTAATTCCTGGGTTTGCCTTGCCGACAGCAGAACTTCTCAACCGGTAATAGAATAATCGTAAGAGGCAAAAGATGATAGATTTAAGCATTAGAAAACTTGTCTGTTACGGACTTTCAAAAAATCTTTTTACAAAACGGGACGAGGTTTATGTTACCAACAGAATACTTGAAGCATTAAACCTTGATTCAATAAGCTCTGATGAAGATTTTTGCGATGTTGATTTGGAGTCAACACTTAAAGAAATTCTTGATTATGCCGTAAGCAGCGGTATCATTGAGGATAATATAACGGCAAGAGATTTGTTTGATACAAAGCTTATGGGACTTATGCTCCCGATGCCGTCTTTTGTTACTGATAAATTTTATGAGTTTTATAAAGAGTCGCCGAAAGCGGCAACCGATTTTTACTATAATTTCAGTTGCGACAGCGATTATATAAGGCGTTACCGCATTAAAAAGGACTTAAAATGGGAAGCACCTACCGATTACGGCACCCTTGATATTACAATTAACCTTTCAAAGCCCGAAAAGGACCCGAAGGCAATCGCCGCCGCAAAAACGGCTCCACAGTCGGGTTATCCTAAATGTTTGCTTTGTAAAGAGTGCGAGGGATATTCGGGCAGAATGAATTTTCCCGCCCGTCAAAACCACCGTGTTATCCCCGTTCGCATAAACGACAGCGACTGGTTTTTCCAGTATTCTCCTTATGTTTATTATAATGAGCATTGTATCGTCTTTAACGGCGAACATTCCCCGATGTCAATAAACCATAATACCTTTATTAAGCTTTTTGATTTTGTTAAGCAATTTCCGCATTATTTTGTCGGCTCAAATGCCGATTTACCCATTGTCGGCGGCTCAATTTTAAGCCATGACCATTTTCAGGGCGGAAATTATACCTTTGCGATGGCAAAGGCACCCGTTGAAACCGAGCTTACTTTCGGCGGTTTTTCCGATGTTAAAGCAGGTATTGTTAAATGGCCGATGTCGGTAATCCGCCTTTCCTCAAATAATACCGACAGAATTATCGCTCTTGCAAACAAAATTCTTGATGCTTGGAGAGATTATTCGGACGAAAGCGCGTTTATTTTCGCAAAAACCGACGGAGTTTTGCATAATACGATAACACCCATTGCCCGTAAAAACGGCGAAAACTTTGAACTTGACCTTGTTCTTCGTAATAATATTACAACCGATGAGCATCCGTTGGGAGTTTTCCATCCTCATAAGGAGCTTCACCATATAAAGAAGGAAAATATCGGTCTTATTGAGGTTATGGGACTTGCGGTTTTACCTGCCCGTCTTAAAGGCGAAATGTCCGACCTTAAAAATGCGATGCTAAGCGGCGCCGATATTGAAAACGATGAGGTTTTAGGCAAGCATTATGACTGGGTTTGCGAAATAAATGAGAAATATCCAGATATAAATAAAGATAATATTGATAAAATCATAAACGATGAAATCGGTATTGTTTTCTCAAAGGTTTTGGAGCATGCAGGCGTATTTAAGCGAAATAAAGAGGGCAAAGAGGCATTTATGCGCTTTGCAAACAGTGTAAAATAATTTTTCGGGAGTGGGTAACACTCCCTTTTTATTTGAACCCAACACTCCCTTTTTATTTGAAATGCGGTTGACAAATGTCGTAATCTTTCTTAAAATAAATAAAGTAAAATATTCAGGAGAATTTTTGTTATGATTAAGATTTCGCCTTCTGTTCTTTCGGCGGATTTCCTTGAATTTACAAAGGAAATTGAGATTATGGAAAACTGCGGTATTGATATGCTTCATATTGATGTTATGGACGGTAATTTTGTTCCGAACATTTCGTTTGGCAACCCCCTTATTAAGTCAATAAAGGCGCATACAAAACTGCCTCTTGATGTTCATCTTATGATAGATAAGCCCCACCGCTATATTGAAGATTTTGCGAAATATGCGGATATTTTGGGATTTCATTTTGAGGCGGGCTCCGATAATGCGGAGACCTTAAAGAAGATAAGAGAACTCGGCGTCAAATCTTGTATAACCATTAAGCCGAAGACCGAGCCGGAGGAGATTTATGACCTTTTGCCCCTTTGCGATATGGTGCTTGTTATGTCGGTTGAGCCGGGATTCGGCGGTCAAAAGTTTATGGAAAGCGCCCTTATAAAACTTACAAAGCTTCGTGCCGAAATAAAAAGACGGGGACTGAATATTGATTTAGAGGTTGACGGCGGAGTAAACGGCGAAACTGCCGAAAGTGCCGTAAAAGCAGGGGCGAATGTGCTTGTTGCAGGAAGTTATCTTGTCGGCTCCCCCGACCTTGAACAAAGGGTTAAATACTTAAAATCATTAAAGGTGTAAAAAAATGGACTATAAATTCTTAAAAAGCGGAACTGATATAAGAGGATATGCAAGCGATTTGGGCGGAAAAGAGATAGAACTTACAAACAAGGCGGTATCGGATATTGCCTCGGCGTTTGTATGTTTCGTAAGCGATAAGGCAAAAAAGCCCTCAAACGAGCTTGTTATTTCTTTGGGACACGATTCAAGAATAACCGCCGAGCGCATTTGCGAATGTGTTAAAGAGTCACTTGTTAAAGCAGGTGTTACGGTTATATATCTTGATTATGCTTCAACTCCTGCTATGTTTATGACAACGGTTGACCTTAAATGCGATGCCGCTATTCAGATAACCGCAAGTCACCACCCGTTTGACCGAAACGGACTTAAATTTTTCTTGCCCTCGGGGGGACTTGAGGGTAGCGATATATCCGAAATTTTGGAGCTTGCCGAAAGCGAAACAGAAGCGATAAGCGAAACAAAAGGCAAGATTATAAATAAGGATTATATGACCGATTATGCGAAGAATCTTCGCAAGATTATTATTGACAGCGTTAAAAAGGGCGAAAAGCCGTTAAACGGTTACCATATAATAGTTGATGCAGGTAACGGTGTCGGCGGATTTTATGCAACAGAGGTTTTGGAGAAGCTCGGCGCCGATATATCGGGAAGCCAGTTTTTAGAGCCCGACGGAATGTTCCCTAACCATATCCCCAACCCCGAAAACAAAGAGGCAATGGAAAGCATTTGTTCAGCCGTTAAAAAATCGGGCGCTGATTTGGGTATTATTTTTGATACCGATGTTGACAGGGCAGGTTGTGTTGATAAATTCGGAAACGAAATAAACCGTAACCGACTTATCGCTCTTGCTTCCTATATCGCTCTTGACGGTAAAAAAGGCGGCACAATAGTTACCGATTCGGTAACAAGTGACGGGCTTAAAGAATATATTGAAAAGACCTTGGGCGGCAGTCATTACCGTTACCGCAGAGGATATAAGAATGTTATAGATAAGGCGGCGCAAATATGCTCAGACGGCGGTTTTGCTCCTCTTGCCATTGAAACTTCGGGACATGCCGCACTAAAAGAAAATTATTTCCTTGATGACGGCGCATATCTTATGACAAAGATAGTCATAGAACTTGCAAAGGGTGTTGATTTTGATAAGATTTTGGCACCTCTTAAAATGCCGAAAGAGGAAAAAGAACTTCGCTATAACATAACCGTTGCCGATTTTAAGGATTACGGCTTAAAGGTTATTGACGAGCTTGAAAAGTATGCAAAATCAAAGGATAATTGGTCTGTTGCCGATGATAACCGAGAGGGAATAAGGGTGTCAACAAAGGACGGTTGGTTCCTTTTGCGTCTTTCGGTGCATGACCCGGTT
Organism: Clostridia bacterium; assembly: GCA_024404195.1. GTDB lineage: Bacteria > Bacillota > Clostridia > Oscillospirales > Acutalibacteraceae > UBA737. Next base: position 11,735 of record JAKSQJ010000017.1, read on the forward strand.
ATGCCGCTTAATCTTGAAAGTAACCTCTTAGGCGGAACAGATGCGGACTTAAAAGAACTTTCCGCTTTTCTTGATAAATTTGACGGTTTGAAACTGTAAAATAAAGTTATAAAAATTGAAACACGGGAGGGCAAACGCCCTCCCGTGTTATGCTAAACTAAACTTGTTATTCTTCGTTACAGCAGTCATTATGCTTTGGTTTCGGCGGGAAAAAGTCATTAGTCGGGAACTTAATCTTGCGGAAAACATCGCATGGCTGGTCGGTTGTGTCCTCGCATTGCTTTTCGGGTATGCAGAAATCATAAACAGGTATAAGCATCTGAACATCCCTTATTAACTGAACGATTGTAAATAAGCCGATGGTCGTATAAACCGTTTTTGTGCCCGCCGGAACATTTGTAACAATAGGCGAGCCGATATAATCGGTAACTGCCTGCGGAATAAAGTAGATATTCTGATAGGTATCGTCTGTCTCGCCGAGCCGAGCGGTAAGAACTACCGGGTCAACGCACTGCAACACGCATTTCGGACTGTTGGAGTTAGAGGATGCCGAGCGGTCACAGGTAGGATTATTCTCCCTGCTTGTGCTTGAAAACACCTGAACATTTCCGTCGCTTCCGTAAAGGATAACCTTTTTTGAGAAGAAGGAAATGCCGTTTACCGGTGTCGGACAACTGTTTGGTGTAATGTAGAGTTCAAGTTCGTTAAGGAAATAGAAGGTTAAATCGCAGGAGTAAAATCCTTTGTTAAAGCTTATCGGCTCTACATCTATTAAAACATTAAGTATTTTTGCGCCGGTCATTTTAACGCTTGTTGCCTGATCTACCAGAGCTTGCGCCTCGGCGGTAAAGAAACACCGCAGGTCTTCAAGGCAATCCCGGTCGCAGCAAGAGTCATAAACCCTGCCGGCGTCAATGCATACGGCTTCCTTAAATGAGCCGTTTGCATTTTGCATTTTGCTTTCAGCCATAAAAAATCCTCCATATCATAATTGAAGTCGTGCTTCAATACATAATATGGAGAAAGTTTGGTTTTGTGAATTAAATTTCTTCCCAGCGGTAATTATGAAGCTGTCCCTCGTTTTGAAGGGCGGGGTAATCCCATTGTCTTAAAACCTCGTAAACCGCTATGGCAACCGAGTTTGAAAGGTTTAAGCTTCGTATATCATAAGCCATCGGAATACGAACGCAGTCGTCGGGGTGTTTTATAAGCAATTCTTCGGGCAAACCCTTTGTTTCCTTGCCGAAAAGAAGATAACAGTTATCGGGATAGGAAGCTTCGGAATGGGTTTTTCTGCCCTTTGTCGTGAAATAGAAAAAAGCGCCCTCGTTTTTAGAAAAAAAGTCGTCAAGATTATCATAGTAGGTTATGTCAAGATACTGCCAATAGTCAAGACCGGCTCTTTTTAATTTTTTATCGTCAATCTTAAAGCCCATGGGGCCTACAAGATGGAGCCGTGCTCCCGTTGCGGCGCAGGTTCTTGCAACATTTCCCGTGTTTTGCGGAATTTCGGGCTCAACCATAACTATATTTATTACTGCCATATTTATCACCAAATAGAATTATAGGTTCAAAAATACCTCTTGTCAATATTTAATGTTTAGGATATAATATAGATACCGAAAATAATTTAAGGATAATGATTTTATGCAAAAGTATAAAGATTTAAGAAAAAAAGTTAAAGAAATTGAATTTCAACTCGGAATAGGATATGTAAAGACCGATGATAAGCTTTATAAGATACTTAAAATACTCAATTTGATTTGTGTTATCTGGCTTACCGCAATAAATGCAATAACGCTTATTTCTTTTTATATACACGATAAATATACCAATGTCAAATATATTGATAAGTCAACCTATTATTTAATCATACTTGCAACGGTGCTTGAAATCGGCGGACTGATACTTAATAAGCTCGGCTTTCACATTACGGGTAATATCTTAAATATCCTGCCGCTTTTTTATCTTACTTATGTTTATATGCAGACCTGTCAACACCCTGACGGCTTTTTAGGGTTTATGAAGGAATTTTATTTCAGATATGCCATAAGCTATGTTTTAATATTTGCTTTTTGCGCGGTAATGCTTTTTATTGCCATTCGTCAGCAAATAAGAACCCGTCGGTTTTATAAGAGAACGGTTAATAAGCTTTATAATAAGTATCTTGAGCAAAAGGGCGGAGATACCCTTAATTCCGATGATGAGGAATGGGACGAATTTATTAAAAATTTTGACCCGAGAAAAGATAAAATATAAATAACTGTTGCAAAATTGCCGTTTTTTTAGTATAATGGTTTTTGTTAATATTAACGGAGGTAAAAGTTATGGAACCAGTTGTTATAACACTTGCAAAAAATACAGGAAACGCACAGGCGGGTGCAGGAAGTCTTTTGGGAACTCTGTTGCCGTTGCTTATTTTCGGCGTGGCATTGTATTTTCTCATTATCCGTCCCCAAAGAAAAAAGACAAAAGAAGAAAAGCAGATGCGTGAAAATCTTCAGATAGGTGACGAAATTATCACTATCGGCGGAATTTACGGCAGAGTCATTGCCCTAAAGGAAGATACAATGGTTATTGAATCAAAGAGTGACCATTCAAAGCTTACTTTCGGCCGTTGGGCTTTGCAGCAGAACTTAACCGTTCATGATGATGTGCCTACTGCCAACAAAAAGAAAAAGTAATAAAAAAGCATCCCTTCGCAGTATAATGTTACTGCGGAGGGATTTTTTATGTCAAAAAACAGTTTTAATTTTCCGAAACACAATAAAGGGGATAAAAGCAGTTCCGAAAAAGTTATAATTTTCGGAACGGTGATAGGCGTTTTAGCAACCGTTTTGGCGGTATTCGTTTTTGCGGCAATTATGCTTTTGTTTAAAATTGACAGGGCGTATGCTTCCTTAATGGCGACCGTTTCGGTGGCAATAGGCGCATTTACAACCGCACTTACCGTTTCAAAAAGAGCATCGCTTAAAGGTTATATTTGCGGCGCATTGACCGGTCTTGTTTATTTTTTGGTTATTACCCTTATTTCTTTAATCGTTGATAGGCAGGGCTTAACCTCAAACACGGTTTTTCACCTTGTAATAATTGTTCTTTCGGGATTTGTCGGCGGAGTTTTGGGCGCAAACAAAAGATAAAAATACCGTAGCCTGACAAGAATAATCCAAACCGGTTTTTGAGGGCGGATTTTCCGTTATACTGTGTTAAAATACTCGTGAATACGGCAGTATTCACTGCGTTTTTGCCTTGCCTAACAAAAAATCCGCCACTAAAAAACTCTTTGACACGAAAGATGTGAATTTTTGTGAAGATTTTTGTCTTTGAGATTGCAGATGGGCTGACGCCCATCAAAATAGAAAAACAAAAATACACCGAAAAGTCGCTCTTTCGGGCGGGTTCGGATTATTCTTGTCAGGCTAGGGGACGATGCCCTTCATCGTCCCGAAGGCGGACAACAAATAAAAAAGCACCGTGATAAAAAATCACGGTGTTTTTTCATTTAATTTTTATGCTCTTTCAAGCCATGTAAACCCTAAATCAAGTGCGGTAAAGAGAGAATCCTTTTCGCTTGAACGGACAATGCGTTCCTTCTTCGGCGTATCGGGGTCGCTTAAAAGAAGCTCTATTGAAATTTTATCGGCAATTTCAAAATCGCCGTCTTTTGTTGTTGAAAGGATTTCAAAACGGACGATATACTTATCGGTCATATTTCCGTAATAAATCTCGTTGCCCTTTCTGACAAGGGGTTTGCCTTTGTAGGTTAAAAATTTTTCTTCAGCCATTTTTATATCTCCAATTTATTATTTTTCTTCGCCGGGGACCTCGCCGTAAACATTAAGACGAAGGAGCAAAACCTCGTCTTCGGGGTCGGTGCAACGAATAGTGGTATCAATAGTTTCGGTTTTTGAAAGCAGGGCGGAAAGACCCAAAAGCTGACAAAGCTTTGATTTAAGATTTAAGGTGTTGCCGTCTGCCGTTTCAAGATAAACATCACCTTTACAATGGTCTAAAACCTTAATAAAATCATCAAAAGTAACATTGTGAAGTTCAATATCTTTTCTGCGCTTTTCATCTCTTTTGAACATATATTAACCTCGCTTTGTTTGTTTATATCACTTTCTTGTCAGTAGTTTTTACTGTTATAAGTATAATATATATATAATAATATGTCAAGGAAAACAAGATTATTCGGCGGCTTATAGATATAAAAAATCCCCTACTATTATAGGGGATTTTTTATATTTTGTCTTATTTTATAACTTTATACTGTTTATCTTCAACATGGATTATTCGGTCGCAAACAGCAAGAGAAGTATGCCTGTGAGTTATGAAAACAACCGTTTTTCCTGCGATGTTCTTTATGTTTGAAAGAAGTTGGGTTTCGGTTGCTTCGTCAAGCGCCGAGGTTGATTCATCAAGCAAGAGAATCGGAGCATCAAATAATAAAGCTCGGGCAATTGATATTCTTTGGAGCTGTCCTTCCGAAAGTCCGCCGCCCCGCTCGGTTAAAACAGTATCAAAGCCGTCCGGCAAATCCTTAATAAAGTCGTAAATAACGGCGGTTTTGGTTGCCTTTATTATTTGTTCTTCCGTTATACTTTGGTCGCAAAGTGTAATGTTATCACGGATAGTTCCCGAAAGAAGCATATTTGTTTGCGGAACATAGGAGAACATACCTCTTGTTGAAGCGTCAATATTAGTTGTTCCGTTAAAAGTGATACGGCCGCCCGTCGGGTCGTAAAGTCCTAAAATAAGCTTAAACAGGGTGCTTTTTCCGCTGCCCGACTCACCCGTTATGGCGGTTATCTGATTTTTGCCGATTTCAAAGGAACAGTTTTTGAGAATAAGCTCTTCGCCGTAAGCAAAAGCAAGATTTTCAACCTTAATAGTATTAAACTCTTCAATGGTTTTGGTAAGCTCGGCGGTTTCAATTGCTTCGGGCTCGTTTTCAATGTTTTCAATATCCATAAGCCGTTCTGCCGAGGCAATCATTGAATAATATGTCGGAATAATGCTTGAAATATTCTGAAGCGGCGCTCTTAAGATTGAAACAAGCTGGAGATAATAGTTAAGAGTTCCGAAGGTCATAACACTGCCGCCCAAGCTTAATTTTGAGGAGCCCCAAACAAGAATAAAATAATAGCCGAATGTAAAGAACGAATAAAGCATAATATGAACCAAAACAGAATATAAATTTCGTTTCATTTTAAGCTTTAAGTTTTTTTCCATAAACTCATTGAGCTTGTTTATAATCGGGGTTTGACTGGAAAAAGTTTTAATAACAACAACATTTGCAAAGCTTTCCTGAATAAATGCACGGGACTGCCCTTCGCTGTTTTGAACATCCTTGTGCAAATGCTTGTATTTATTTCTTATAAGCCGTCCCAAAAGGGGAAAAAGGAAACCGATAAGCAAAACGCAAAGAGCCAGAAACTTATTTTCCAAAAAGAGCGCAATTCCGCCGACTAAAATTTTGGTAAGCATTGAGCAAACGGCGGGAATAATTCCGAGAGAGCCACTTGCAACGGTATCAATATCATTGGTAAAGCGGTTTAAAATATCCCCCGAATGATGTCCGAAGATTTTGGAATATTTCTTTTGCAAAATGGATGTAAACATATATCTGCGCATACTGTTTACATATTTTCCGTTAAGGCGGATATTAAGCATTGAATTTATAGCGTCTATAAGAATTTGAAGCGCGGCAAAGACGAAAATCATTATGCTTGAAACCAAAAGCTTGTTTGTAAGTCCCTTTGTGCCGTTATCAATAACATCCTTGGAAATTTTTGCAAGGTAAATTGCCAATATAGATGTAGAAACGGTAAAAAGAGTTGTAAGCGCTATCAAAGGGAAAAAGCGCTTTGTTCTTTCATATATCCAGGGAAGCGTTTTTTTTGTATTAGGTGAAAGCTTATTCAAAAATATCATTCTCTTTCATAGTTTTTATAAAGGAGTTAAGTTCGCTTAAAGCCAAAACGGTGGAAATATCCGACTTTTTAAGTATGAGTGTTAAAAGTTCCTCTTTTGAACAGTCCTTTTCCTTTGCCTTTCTGAAAAGCAAGGCGGCGATTGTTCCGAGAACAATATAGGTATTAAAACTTTTGTCGGAGGAAACAACGGTATATTGACCGTTTTCGGAAGATAAATCAAATTTTTCTTTTATTTTCATCCGTTTCACCCTTTTGGACTTGAAATTTTCTTAATTATATACTAAAATATAATATATTTCAAGTTTTAATAATTTCGGAGAGTGTTTATGGATACCTTTTTTGAACAGATTGTAGGAATAAAAAGAAGAGCAAAGCATATAGTTCTTATGATGCTTTTATGGCTTGTTGCCGCATTGGTTGCAATGGTTGCTTTTATATTTTTACGCGCTTTTGGGCTTATAGCGGCTGCGCTTTTGTTTTACGGCGCATTTAAGCTTTCTCAAAAATTCTTTATTGAGTTTGAGTATATCGTTACAAACGGAACTCTTGATATTGATAAAATCATCGCCAAAAGTTCAAGAAAAAGAGTTGCAAGTATTGAAATAGAAAAGGTCGTTTCGGTTGAAAAATTTAATCCCGGTGCCGCTATTAAAAAAGATGAAAGCCATCTTCTTTCCTGCAATGAGGACGACAAGAACGCCTATAAGCTTACCGTTTCGGGTGAAGCAGGCGGCAGACAGGTTATTATTTTTGCTCCCAACGATAAAATAAAGGAAGCAATAAAGAAATCTTTGCCGAAGTATATTGCAAACTCTGCTCTTAAGGAGAATTAACAAATGAAAATACTGACCGTCTCGCAAATAAGGGCGGCTGAAGAGGATGCCGTAAAAAGCGGCATCTTTTCTTTTATGGAGCTTATGGAAAATGCCGCCGAAAAATCAGCCGATTACCTTATAAAAAATGTTTTGAACAAAAATGATAAAATCTGCGTTGTCTGCGGTAAGGGGAATAACGGGGGTGACGGACTTGTTACCGCATATATCCTCTCTAATGGGGGCTATGATGTTTCGGTGGTTTTTCCTTTCGGAAAGCCGATGTCTTTTCCCGCAAACGAGTTCTTGGGATATTGCGATTATCTTAACGAGATTGAGGAAATACCCGAAAAATGCGATGTTTTGATAGATGCTCTTTTCGGCATCGGTTTTGACAGACCGCTTGACAGTATAGCAAGTTCGGTTATTGATAAAATGAACGGTATTTCCGCCAAAAAGATAGCCATTGATATTCCGAGCGGAGTTTTCGCCGATAAAAAGCAAAACGGTAATGCCTTTTTTGCCGATATAACCTTAACATTTATTGCGTTAAAGCCCTGCTTTGTGCTTCCGCCGTTTAATGAAAACTGCGGAAAAGCAGAGGTTATTGATATCGGAGTTCCGATAAAGGAGTTTGCCTATAAAACAATAGACGGATACTCAAAACCAAAACGCCGAAAAAATGCCCATAAGGGCGATTTCGGAAGAGCGCTTTTGATAACCGGTTGCTACGGAATGGCAGGAGCGCAAATTCTTTGTGCAAAAGCCGCCCTTTCAAGCGGAGCGGGAATAGTTAAAAGCTTTGTTTGCGATAAGAATTATACGGCATTTTTGTCAAGTGTTCCCGAAGCGGTAACAGTTCCCGTAGGAACATATCAAAACGGCGCCATGCAAATAAGCGAAAATCAGTTGTTTCCCGAAATTGCCGCCGCCGACAGTGTTGTTATCGGTTGCGGTATCGGCAGAACAAAAGAGGCAGAAGAAATTGTGAATATGGCGCTTTCAAATATAAGTGTTCCGACGGTTATTGACGCCGATGGTCTAAATGCCCTTAGCTTAAACATAGAATTACTAAGAAGGAAAAGAGCTTCGGTAATTATAACTCCGCATGAGGGCGAAATGGCAAAGCTTTGCGGTGTTTCGGCGCAGGAAATTAGGCAAAACCGTGCCGAATATGCAAAAAAGTTCGCCGTAACCTATGAGGTAACGGTTGTGCTTAAAGGTGCTAACACGATTGTCGCAACCCCTGACGGCAGGGTGTATTTTAATACTACCGGCAATCCCGGTATGGCAACGGGCGGAAGCGGCGATGTTTTGGCGGGAATAATCGGTGCGTGTCTTGCCGCAGGAGAAGAGGCAAACGAGGCGGCGAAAAATGCCGTTTATATGCACGGTCTTGCTGGGGATAATGCCCTTAAAAAATACAGTATGGAGGGACTTTTGCCGTCCGATATAATTAACGAGCTTAAAACCTTATAACTTTTAGGAGTGGTTTTTATCAAAAGGTTATTATTTTCGGTTTTGGCTGTTTTAGTGGTGCTTTGCGGTTGCAAGGCGCAAAAAAGTGTAAAAGTAAGGACTGAACATTTGTCTTTTTCCTGCAATGTTTCTTATGCGAATGAGAAATACTGCTTTGATGTAAAAACAACGAAAAACGGTGTGTATGACTGTGTTTTGACGGCTCCCGACGACCTTAAAGGAATGGCTTTTGCTTTAAGCGGAGAAAAGGTTACCGTCAAGTATTCGGGTATGGAAATAGAAAAGGACTTAAATGATATTCCTTACGGAAATATGATAGGGCTTTTTTATGAGGTTATGAAAAAATCAAACGGCAAAACCGCCGCCGAAAAGGATAAAAATTACTGCCTTTCGGGAAAGATAAAAAACAGTGATTATGAGCTTTATGTTTCCCCGTCGGGACTGCCGATGTCCCTTGAATTTCCAAACGAAAAAATTTATATGGAATTTAACAATTTAACCCTTGTAAAAGGCGAATGAAAATGTTATTATATTAACAAAGATGAAAAAACGGTGGGAGGAACGCAAATTATGAAAACTTTTTTTAAGATTATCGGATTTATCGTGAGTGTTTTCGCCGCTTGTGTCGGTGCTTTGGCTGTGTTTGATAAATTTTTCGGAAAAAGTTATCATAAATGCGAATTTCCCGACGAAAGTGATGGGGAGTAAAAAATGGCAATTTTAGTAACCGGCGGTGCCGGATATATCGGAAGTCATACCTGCGTTGAAATGTTAAATGCGGGTTATGAAGTTGTGGTTATTGATAATCTTGATAACAGTTCAAGTGAGTCTCTTAAAAGAGTTGAAAAAATAACCGGCAAAACCGTAAAGTTTTATAAAGAAGATGTCAGAGATAAGGATGCGCTTCGTAAAATATTTAAGGAAAATAAAATTGAAGCGGTAATCCATTTTGCAGGTCTTAAAGCCGTCGGCGAATCTGTAAGAGAGCCGATAATGTATTATAATAACAATATTCAGAATACCATTGCTTTGGTTGAGGTTATGACTGAGTTTAATGTTAAGAAAATTGTATTTTCTTCTTCTGCAACCGTTTACGGCGAGGCAAAGGTTGTGCCTCTTACCGAGGATATGCCGACAAGTGCTATCAACCCTTACGGTAAGACAAAATGGTTTATTGAGCATATTTTAAGCGACCTTTATAATTCCGATAACGAGTGGTCGGTAGCGCTTCTTCGTTACTTTAACCCGATAGGCGCTCATAAGTCGGGACTTATCGGCGAGGACCCGAAAGGTATTCCGAATAATTTAATGCCGTATATTTCGCAGGTTGCAGTCGGAAAACTCCAAAAGCTTCATGTTTTCGGGGACGATTATAATACCCCCGACGGCACAGGTGTTCGCGATTATATCCATGTTATTGATTTGGCAAAGGGCCATGTTAAAGCGGTTGATTATGTTCTTAAAACAACCGGTTTAGAGGCAATAAATCTCGGAACGGGTAACGGTGTCAGCGTGTTTGAGCTTCGTGATGCATTCGTTAAGGCAACGGGTGTTGAAGTTCCGTTTGTTGTTGACCCCCGCCGCCCCGGTGATGCCGATGAGGTTTATGCCGATGCTTCAAAAGCCAAAAAGCTTTTGGGTTGGACTGCCGAGCTTGATGTTAAGCAGATGTGCGAAGATACTTGGCGTTGGCAAAGCGGCAACCCGAACGGTTATGAGCAGTAATGTTTTAACTTGAACTAAATAAAAAATAAGCACGGATAAAATTAAAATCCGTGCTTTATATTTCCGCCCGTGGCGCAGCTGGATAACGCAGCAGATTCCGATTCTGAAGACCGGGGGTTCAAATCCCTTCGGGCGGGCCAAAGCGAAAATCCTATCGCGAAAGCGGTAGGATTTTTGCTTTGTATTATTCATTTTTAATTCTTAAGTATTCATTATTCATTAAATCAAGCGATAGGATTTTCTAAATGAATAATGAATAAGGAATAACCGTCTAATGAATAATGAATGTGTCGCTTTCGCGACAAAATATAAAAATAACCGCCGTTCAGTAATAAAAAACTGTTCGGCGGTTTATCTTTCGGGGTAAGGCATTCCTTTTTTGATGCCTAATAAATAATCTGAGGAAATGTTAAAGTAATTACAAA
>JAKSQJ010000018.1 GCA_024404195.1 Clostridia bacterium
TGTGTTACATAAGATATCCCCTTGCCGATTTCGCCTTTATGAAAATGCTTAAAAAACTTCAAAAAATCTGCAAGGTAGTTGTTGAAATTCCGACCTATCCTTACGACAAGCAAAACAAAGAATTGCAAGGTGTTTTCTCAAAATATAAAATCGTTTCAGATAAAATTTTAAGAAAGTATCTTAAAAAATACAATTTTGTTTTTTCCGTTCTTGATGATGAGAAAAGCGTTTTCGGTGTTCCCTGTATCAACATTTCAAATGGAATAGATGTAGATGCGATAAATTATATCGGTGATAAAATCACTTACGGGAAAGATATAAACCTTATTGCCGTTGCATTGGTTCAAAACGACCACGGTTATGACCGAATCATTGAAGGACTTAATATTTATTATAAAAACAAGCAAAGCGATCAGCCGAATGTTTATTTTAATATTGTCGGAAACGGCCCTGCCATACCGAACTTAAAAGAGCTTACCGAAAAATACAATCTTTCGGATTATGTTGTTTTCCATGGCGCAAAATACGGCGAAGAATTAGACAAACTTTTCTGTAATAATAATTTGGCGGCTTCAATTTTGGGAGGTCACCGTTCAGGATTTAAAAAAACATCTGTTTTGAAATCAAGGGAATATTGCGCAAGAGGTATACCTTTTATTAAAAGCTTGCCCGATGACGATTTCCCGAACGAGTTGGATTTTTGCAAGACCTTACCGTCTGATGACAGCCCGATTGATATAAACGAAATAATTGATTTTTATGAGTATGTTAAGAATAAGAAAAACGTTTCATACGAAATGCGAGAGTATGCAAAAGAAAATCTTACCTGGGAAAAACAATTAAAGAAAGTTTTGGATGCGATTGAAAATGAATAAACTTATTTTTGTTACAAGTAAATACCCTTTCGCTTCCGGCGAAACATTTATTGAAAACGAAATAAAGTATCTGTCAGAAGCATTTGATAAGGTGTATATTTTCGCCTCGGAAGCCGAAAAAAACGAAAATATCCGTCCTGTTCCCGAAAATGTTTCGGTTTTTTGTGCGGATAGAGAAAATGTTTCAAAAATGGACTATTTGCCCGAACTTTTTAAGATAAACAACATTAAAGAGATATTTAAGAACTGTTTAGGCAAAAACTTATTTGCCAAGACAAGCGCCGTTTGTTATTTCTCTGCTTGCGTTACAAAGTCGCTTAAAAATGTTGATGATTTTATTGAAAGCTGTGATATAAAAAGCGGCGACACCGTAACGGTTTATTCCTATTGGCTGTCAACTATCGGTATGTGCGCCATTAAAATTGCCGAAAAGTTAAAAAATAAGGGGATAAAATTAAAACTCATTTCCCGTTGCCACCGTTTTGATATTTATTCCGAACGAAATGACATAAATTATCTGCCGTTTTTTGAAAAGCAACTTTCCTGCTTTGATTTTGTTTATCCCTGCTCAAAATACGGCGAAGATTACATAAAAAACAGGTATCCTGAATATAAAGACAAGGTTATTGCAAAATTTTTAGGGGTGACCGATAAATTTAACGGCATTTTCCCGAAAAAAGATGACACCTTTAATATTGTTTCCTGCTCAAATGTAATACCCCTTAAAAGAGTGGACAAAATTACAAAAGCGCTTACAAAAATAACCGATAAAAAAATAAGCTGGACTCATTTTGGCGACGGCAAACTGTTTGACACCGTAAAAAGCGAAGCCGAAAACATTTTGCCCGAAAATATATCGGTTTCATTTATGGGCAGAGTCCCGAACACACAAATATACGATTATTACAATAACCATAATGTCAATCTTTTCATAAATGTCAGCACAACCGAAGGTTTACCCGTTTCAATAATGGAAGCCGTTTCCTTTGGTATTCCCGTAATCGCAACCGATGTCGGCGGAACGGGGGAGATTGCAGAAGACGGTAAGAACAGCTGTTTACTCCCGGAAAACTTTGACATTTCAGAATTATCACAAGCAATTTGTAACTTAATAAATATGGACGAAGAAAAATATATTGCCTTTTGCAATTACTCCCGTAATTTATTTGACGAAAAATTTAACGCAAAAAAGACCTTTTCGGATTTTACAAAAACAATTAAATTTTGACGAGGAGATAGAATGGTTAAAGAAGATAGACAAATAGTTTTTTCCGAAATGAAACGGCATAACCGTTTTTCAAAAAAATGGGTTATTGCCGATGTTTTACAGTTGTTTTGTTATAAACTTAAATCACAAAAGTTTCAAGCTTATGTTTATAGGCTTAAACATAATGCCGTAACTAAGTATCTTTCAAGATATTATGTTCCGTTGTTAAAAAATTACAACTCAGATTCGGATAACGAAACCGATAAAAGCGAAAGCCGGGATATTTTTGTTTGTTGGTTTCAAGGCGAAGATGCCGCGCCGAAACTTGTAAAAAAGTGTATTGCGAGTGTTCGCAATGCCGCCGGAAATCATAAAGTCCATATAATTACCTATGATAATATATCTGATTATATTGATATTCCTGATTATATCATTAAAAAACACAACGAGGGTAAAATAACTCATGCACATTTTTCTGATTATTTGCGTGTTTCTTTGTTGGGAAAATATGGCGGACTTTGGATAGATTCAACCGTTTTTTGCAATTCACCTATACCCGAATGGGTTTTTGAAAGAGATTTTTTCACTTGCAAGTTTGCGCCAAGGGATATTGACAGCAATGTTGCAAAAGGTCGCTGGACAGGGTTTATTATGGGATGCAAAAAAAATTATATTACATTTAAGTTTATAAAAGAACTGTTTGACGCATATTGGAAAACCGAGGAAGCAATTATTGAATATTTTTTTATTGACTTTGCACTGAATATTGCTTATGAAAACTTTGAAATCTTTAAAAAAGATTTGGACAATCTTCCTGTCAACAATCAACATATATTTGATTATGAAATTTCCATGCGTAATGCTTTACCTGCAAAGGATTGGGAATTCCATGATGATACATTTTTCAGCAAATTAAGTTTTCATAGAGATTATAAAACCGTTGACGAAAACAATAATGTTACGGTTTACGGCGATTTCATTAACGATTAAAATACAAAGAATTGCTTAAAGATTGATAAAATGTGGATTTCTATAATTTGAGACTTAAATTCCCATTATGTATAATCTATGAAAAATTTTTAGCATCTTGCGATGAAAAGGGAGAGTTATAAACCGTGTCAACCCCAAAAGTCAGTATTGTTGTTCCCGTTTATAATGTTGAAAAATATTTATCTGTTTGTATTGACAGCATAATAAATCAAACTCTAAAAGATATTGAAATAATACTTGTTGATGATGAATCTACCGACAGTAGCGGTAAAATTTGCGACGAATATGCAAAAAAAGACAGTAGAATTACCGTTATTCACCAAAAAAACAAGTGGCTCGGCGGCGCCCGTAATTCGGGTATAAAAATTGCAAAAGGCGAGTATATAACTTGGGTTGATGCCGACGACTATATAAAAGACGATTATTGCGAGAAATTATATCGTTTTGCCGTTGAAAACCGTTGTGATTTTGTTTTACCTTCGGTTTACAATGTATCGGAAAACGGCGAAATGTTATCTAAGACAACAAAAAAAGATGCCTTTTGTAACATCACTGAAAAACAGCGTTTATACAAACTTTTGATCAGTTCTTATAATTACAATATTTGCCGAGCATTCATAAGCAGTGATATTAGGAACAGAGGCTTCCTTTTTGACGAGGATATCCGATATGCGGAGGACTATGAGGCGGCGCTCAGGATATATAAGCTTTGTGAACGAATATATTGTTTTGATGAGCCGTTGTATTTCTACCGCCAAAACGATGCTTCCATAATGCATGTTATTAAATTTGAGCGGTTAAAACAGCTTATTTATCTTTTTGAGCTTCGCGAAAAATTTATTGAAGAAAATAATCTCAAAACAAAGGAAAACCTCTTTAATTCGGCGCATTTACTAATAAAACTTTTAATAGAGAAATTTCCCTTTGTTTTCGGAATTAAAGGAAAAAAGTATTCAATAAAACGAAAAGAAATTCTGCAAACAATTAAAGACCCGAATATTCAAATTGCCTTAAAAAGAATTTCCGTAAAAAAACTTAACATGGGCGCTTTCGGAAAACTGTGCCTTATAGGGCTTAAACTCAAATTACCGTTTTTAATTATCCTTTTAAGCAAAAAATACGCAAAAAACAACTGATTATCTTAATTGGGGTGAAAAAATGACCGAGCAACAAAAGCTTTTGTTAAAACTAATCAAAAGCGCAATTACCGGACAATCCTTTGATATTCCCGAAAATGCGAATATAGATGCTTTGATAACTCTTTCAAAAAGGCAAAAAATTGAAAATATGCTTTTTTACGGTCTTATAACCTGCGGTTATAATGTTAATTCTGCTAAACTTTCAAGCTTTAACAACATAGTAATTAAAAATGTTTATATTGACCAAAAGCAAATTTTCATTTTAGCAAAACTGACAGAGCTTTTAAAAGCCAACAATGTTGATTTTTGTGTATTAAAGGGCTCAAAGCTCAAAAAACTTTACCCCAAAAGTGATATGCGTTCCATGGTTGATATTGATATTCTTGTTAAAAAGGAGCAATATGAACCTATAAAGCCGCTGATTTCTAAATTGGGACTTGTTGAAAAAGAGGAAAGCTTGCACGAGCTTATTTGGGAGTTCCAAAATTTTCAGGTTGAGTTCCATAAATCGCTCATTCCCTCAAACAATAAGGATTTTTACGGTTTTTTCGGTGACGGATGGAGTATTGCAAAGAAAACAAGCGAAAAATCCTGCGAATATTCAATGAGTGTTGACGATGAGTTTGTTTTTCTTGTTTGCCATATTGCCAAGCACATGAGGGATACCGGTATCGGCATTAAATACTTTGTTGATTTATGGTTATATATGAACGCCTATGACCTGAACGAAGAATACCTTAAAGAAAAGTTTGACGAGCTTAAACTTTATGAATTTTATCAAAACATAAGAGAAATGCTCCTTGTTTGGTTTGACGGTAAGCCGTCAAACGAGAAAACCGATTATATTACGGACAATATTTTCGGCGGCCTTGTTTTCGGCAGCAACGAAAACCATATTTTATCAACCGGACTTGTTGCCTCAAAAAGCGGTAACGGATTTTCCGGCAGGGTTGTTAATTTCTTTAATCTTATGTTCCCCGATTTAAGACACATGAAACTAAAATACCCCGTTCTTGAAAAAGCGCCTATATTATTACCGTTTACCTACCCGATTCGTTGGTGCGAGGCGGTTTTTGTCAGAAAAGGAACCATAAAAAAATATTCCGACGAATTAAATATGCAATCGGCGGAAAATATTAAGGATTACGAAGAAAAACTTAAATATATAGGTCTTCAATATAATTTTGACGATAAAGAATAAGCAAAGGCACAGCGAAAAATATCGCTGTGCCTTTTAATATTTACAGTAAATTAAGTATCAGTCGGCGGAAATTGCGTCAAGTATTACCTGCTTTGCTTCGGGCTTTGAGTCACCGTGTTTAACAAAGCTCATAGTGATAAACGCAAGAATCATAAACACCGTAGCATAGGGGAAAAGCGCCTTATAGCCCATGCCGAGTTTATCAATGATAAATCCCGAAAGCAGAGGTGTTACTATCTGCGCCGCCATTGAGAATGTATAGTAATAACCCGTGTATTTTCCGACATTTGAGCCCTTTGCAAGTTCAACAACCATCGGGAACGAATGAACATTTATCGCCGCCCAGCCGATTCCGACAACGGCGAAAATCAGATACATGAGGGGGGTTTTTGAGCGAATAAAGAACGCCGAAGCATAACAAACGGTCATCATAACAACGCCGATTAAAACCGTCTTTTTTCTTCCTACTTTGTTTGATAAAAATCCAAGCGGAATAAACGAGATTATCGCAACAACGGTTGCAACAAGCAAATAACCCGACGAGGCGCCCAAATCGGTTTTCCAAACGCTTTGACAGTATCTTGAAAAGGCGGTTGTTACGGCGTTATATGCCGCATACCAGAAGAACACCGAAGCAAGAATGAGTATTAAGCTCTTAAACTGCGATTTGCCGAGTTTTTCGCCGCTTGTGTCGGTCTCGTCCTCGTCATCGGTAACATTTGCGTTGGCAACCGCCCTATTTTCATTTACGGTTACAACCATAACAAGCACACTTACAAGCATAAACAGCGCTATAACAATAAAAATCGGGGTAAAGGACTGACTGTCAGCATAAACGCTTTCGCCGTCCGCCGTTTTTTCGCTTTTAAGCATAAACATCATAGCTACCGTTGCGAAAATTCCACCCAAATATCCAATAAGGTTGATTATCGCATTTGCCTTACTGCGAAGCGGTTTGGGGGTTACATCGGGCATATAGGCAACGGCAGGAGAACGGTAGGTTGCCATAACGATAAGAAGCAAAACAAGGGTTATGAAAAATCCGTAAAACTTAACATTTTTAAGAAACCGTGTCATTATAAACATAAGCGCAACCGAAGCGACAGTTCCATATAAAATATACGGTGTTCTCTTGCCGAGACGGGTTTTGGTCTTATCGGAAAGAGCACCGAAAAGAGGCAACATAAATATAGCAAGAACATTATCTATCGCCATAATTGAGTTAGTAACAAATGTGCTTTTTCCGAATTTATTTTCCAAAATAAAGGGTATAACCTGGTCATAAAACTGCCAAAAGCAGAGTATTGACATAAAGGCAAAGCCGATTAAAACCGTTTGTTTATAATTTAATTTCATATTGTTTTATTCTCCGTCTAAACTGTCTTGACCTATTGAATCCTTAACGGTAACGGTTACTTTTCTTTCGTAACAAGAGAAAATATCGTCAACATGAGATTTGTCGGGAGCTTTTGTAATTAAGCTTACAAGCGGAACAAGTATCATTCCGAAAAGCATACAAAATGCACCGGCGTTGATGGGGGACTGCAAAATGGTCGGGAAAAGGTCTTTGCAGAATACAACGAGCATCATAAATACCGAAGAAAAAGCAAAGTTCACATAGCAGGCAACCTTTGTAACCTTTTTCCAGTATAAGCCGTATAAGAACGGAGCCAAGAACGCACCTGCCAAAGCGCCCCAGGAAATACCCATAAGCTGAGCGATAAAGCCGATAGTTGCAGGGTTCTTTGCCTGAAGAATGGCGATAACTGCCGAAATTGCAACGAATACGAAAATCAAAACTCTCATAATGAAAAGCTGTGATTTTTCTTTCATATCTTTCTTTATAAGACCTTTAATAAAGTCAAGCGTAAGGGTTGAGCTTGAGGTTAAAACAAGTGACGAAAGGGTTGACATTGAAGCCGATAAAACAAGAATTACAACAATGGCGATAAGAACTGTCGGTAAACCTTCAAGCATTTTCGGAACGATAGAGTCAAAGCCGTCGGTTTCAATATTGATTTTATCGGAGAATAATCTTCCGAAGCCACCTAAAAAGTATGAGCCGCCGGCAACAACCGTTGCAAAAATCGTTGAAATAATTGTTCCCTTTGAAATTGACTTTTCGCTCTTAATTGCATAGAATTTCTGAACCATCTGCGGAAGTCCCCAAGTGCCCAAGGAGGTTAAAATCATAACACCCAACAAGCTTAACGGGTCGGGTCCGAAGAAGGAAGCAAAAACACCGGGCGATTTTGAAACGGCAGCATCGTTAACCTTTGCAAGACCGTCAAGCGATGCCAAAAATCCGCCGTTTTGATTGAGAACTGCAAGAACTACGGCAACTATGCCTACAAGCATTACAATACCCTGAATAAAGTCGTTGATTGCGGTAGCCATATATCCGCCGGCAACAACATAAATTCCGGTAAGAACAGCCATTGCAACAACGCAAACCCAGTAAGGAACATTAAACGCCATACCGAAAAGACGGCTTAAACCGTTATATAGCGAAGCGGTATAAGGAATAAGGAATATAAATATTAAGGCGGAAGCAAATACTTTAAGTCCCTTGCTCTTGAAACGGGAGCCGAAAAACTGCGGCATAGTAGCGGAATCAAGATGCCTTGTCATAACCCTTGTTCTTCTGCCTAATACAACCCACGCAAGAAGCGAGCCCAAAAGGGCGTTTGCAATACCTATCCAGGTTGCGGCAATACCGTATTTCCAGCCGAACTGACCGGCGTAACCTACGAAAATAACTGCGGAAAAATATGAAGTTCCGTAGGCAAAAGCCGTAAGCCACGGACCGACACTTCGTCCGCCTAATACGAAACCGTTAACATCGGTTGAATGACGGCGGCAATAAACGCCAACACCTATCATAACACCGAAAAACACTACTAACAATGCAATCTTGATAAACATTTTCTTTCTCTCCTTTTCTTTTTAGGTTTAACAAGAATAAATAAAAAGTCCCCTGCGTAAAATAATTTACACAGAGGACGAATTACCGTGTTACCACCTCAATTTGCCTTTTACTCACATAAAAGACCTCAACAGGTTACCAACATAACCCTAACGCTTTAACGGGCGCACCCGACACGACCTACTGTAATTTCAGCCGGCAACTCCGAAAGTGTATTTCAGAAATCGTTTTTCGGTTGCCTCTCACCAAACGGCAACTCTCTTAACCCAAGCGAAAACCTACTTCTAATTCATCATCGCATTTATTTTATACGAACAATTTAACACATTATTTTTAATTTGTCAACACTTATTTTTTGTTTGTCAATAAAAACTTGACATATCGTCCTAATAATTATATAATATGTAGGTCTATCGGTGCTATGCACCGTTTATTATTATTTATTAACTTTTTTTAAAGGTGGTAATTTAATTGGCAAAGACATTTAAAGTAACCGAAGACGGTTTGAAAAAATTACAGGACGAACTTGAAAACTTAAAAACCGTAGGCCGCCCCGATATTGCGGAAAAAATTAAAATTGCAAGAGGTTACGGCGACCTTTCGGAAAACAGCGAATATGACGAGGCAAAAAATGAGCAGGCAAAGATTGAAGCAAGAATTGTTGAACTTGAAGCCATGCTTGAAAATGTTGAAATAATAAAGAATGTTAAGGGCTCGGCAAAGACCGTTATGGTAGGTGTTACCGTTAAGGTTTTTGATGAGGAATTCGGCGAGGAAGAGACCTATAAAATCGTCGGCTCAACCGAGGCAAATCCTTTGGAACAGAAAATTTCAGATGAATCCCCCGTAGGTAAAGCGCTTTTAGGCAAAAAGGTCGGCGATGTTGCCATTGCCGAAACTCCGGGCGGAGAAATGAAACTAAAAATCGTTAAAATTTCCAAGTAATTATTTCGGGCGGTTTTTTAACTGCCCTTTTTTAAGAAAGATGTGAAAAATATGGCAGATATGCAAAACAAACCCGTTGAGGACTTAAACGAACTATTAAAGGTTCGCCGTGAAAAGCTTTCGGCACTTAAAGAAAGCGGTAACGACCCGTTTATTAAAACAAAATATGATTTTACCGATAATGCCAAGGAAATAAAGGCAAACTTTGAGGCGTTTGAAGAAAAAACCGTTTCGGTTGCCGGCAGAATTATCAGTCGCCGCATTATGGGCAAGGCAAGCTTTGTCGGTTTTCGTGACGGCGACGGCGATATTCAGCTTTATGTCCGCAGGGACGATGTCGGAGAAGAAACCTATGCCGCTTTTAAGAAGTGGGATATCGGCGATATCGTTGGTGTAAAGGGCTTTGTTTTTAAAACCCAGACGGGCGAAATCTCCATTCATGCGCAACATATTGAGCTTTTGTCAAAATCTTTAATTCCGCTTCCCGAAAAGTTCCACGGTCTTAAAGATACCGATACAAGATACCGTCAGCGCTATGTTGACCTTATCGTTAACCCCGAAGTCCGTGAAACCTTTATTAAGCGCAGTAAGATTATTAAAAGCGTTCGTAAAACCCTTGACGATGTAGGATATTTAGAGGTTGAAACCCCCGTTCTCAATACTATTGCCGGCGGCGCAAGTGCAAGACCGTTTATTACCCACCATAACACGCTTGATATGGATATGTATATGCGAATTGCAACCGAGCTTCCGCTTAAGCGCCTTATTGTCGGCGGTATGAACAGGGTTTATGAAATCGGCAGAATTTTCCGTAACGAGGGTATGGACACCAAGCATAACCCCGAGTTTACAACCATTGAGTTTTATGAGGCATATACCGATTATAAGGGTATGATGGAAAGAACAGAGGCAATTATCCGTAACGCCGCTTTTGCCGCTAACGGTGATTATAATGTTACCTTTAAGGGTGTTGATATTGACCTTCAAAAGCCGTTTGCAAGAAAAACTATGGCGCAGGCGGTTTTGGATGTTACCGGCATTGACTTTGAAAGCTTTGCTCAGGATAACGAAAAGGCAGTTTCACTTGCAAAAGAAAAACATATTGAAGTTCAAAAGGGTAAAGAAACATGGGGCGATGTTTTAGTAAGCTTCTTTGACGAATTTGTTGAGGAAACCCTTACCCAGCCGACATTTATTATGGACTACCCCGTTGAGGTTTCTCCCCTTACCAAGAGAAAACCCGAAAAGCCATACTTAACCGAGCGCTTTGAGCTCTTTATTTTGGGAACGGAATACGGAAACGCATATTCCGAGCTTAACGACCCGATTGACCAGCTTGAAAGATTTAAGCATCAGCTTATGCTTCGTGAATGCGGCGACGAGGAAGCAAATATGCTTGACGACGATTTTGTAACCGCCCTTGAATACGGTATGCCACCTACAGGCGGCTGCGGTATCGGCATTGACCGCCTCGTAATGCTCCTTACCGGCAACGAATCCATAAGAGATGTAATCTTGTTCCCCACAATGAAACCGATTGAATAATAAACTTCCAAAACTTAAAACAATGAGCACCGTGTCAAAAAACACGGTGCTCAATTTTTATGTTTGATATTAGTTTTATTTAGATTTGAATTTTCTGAAAGACTCTATTGAATTTTTCAGAAACTCTGCAAGAATCATTTGCTCTTGCGGTGTGCATTTTGAAAGTACATCTTCAAGCATTTTTACGGAGATATGAGAATTTTTAATTAAACTACCGCAAACCAATTCATCAAGGGTTACTTCCAATGCATTAGCAATATTCATTAAAGTCGGCAAGCTAACTTTCGTAGCCGCTCTTTCAATATGAGATAAATTTGACGGTTCAATTCCGGCTTTTTTTGCAAGAGCCGCTTGTGTTAAATTTGCTCTTGTTCTTGCTTCTCTGACACGCTCACCTATTGCAATATAATCAATTTCCATAATCCATACTCCAATACCAAAATTACTTTTATATATTGTATATCCTATTAGGATATGATAAAATAACGCATATATCCCATTCGGATATATGCGTTATTTTAATAAAGGTTTGGAGATGTTTGAAATAATGGTTTGCACATTCTTCGGTCACAGAACTGCACCGGATAGCATCCGACCGCTATTGCACAACACTTTAATAGATTTAATTGAAAATAAAGGTGTCCATACATTTTATGTCGGCAATCAAGGCGGATTTGATTTCTTAGTGAAAAAAGAATTAAAAGAGTTGACGGCAATTTATCCGCATATTAAGTATTCTGTGGTGCTTGCTTATATGCCAGAAAAACGGGACGAGTTTGATATTACCGATTATTCGGATACGATGTATCCTGACGGTCTTGAAAGTGTGCCCCGGCGATTCGCCATAGACAAGCGAAACCGTATGATGATTGAATGGTCGGATATTGTCGTTACCTATGTATGCTATTCCGGTGGCGGTGCGGCAAAGTTCAAAGAGATTGCCGAACGACAAGGCAAAGAAGTTATCAATCTTTTAATATAATATAAAATTTTGTAAAAAATCCCCGCTCTGCAAAATTGCAGGGCGGGGTAAATTTTATATGTTATTTATTTTTTTGTCCGTAATAGGCGTTAGGTCCGTGCTTTCTCAAATAATGTTTATCAAGCACATATTGGGCAATTTCGCTATCGGGATTAAGCTTAAGGGTTTTAAGAGCCATTTCGGCAACCCGCTCCATAACAACGGCATGATAAACCGAATTTGCGGCATCCTTACCCCAGGTAAAAGGACCGTGGTTTTTAACAAGAATACCGGGGATAGCCATCGGGTCATAGCCCAAGTTTTCCACCGTTTCGGCAATAACCTTACCGGTATTAAGCTCGTATGCATCCTCAACCTCCTGCTTTGTAAGTTCGCGGGTTGAGGGAATATCACCGTAAAAATAATCGGCATGGGTTGTTCCGAGTGCCGGGATAGACATACCTGCCTGAGCAAATGCAACGGCATTTGTTGAATGAGTATGGGTTACGCCGCCGACATTCTTAAATCTGCGATAGATTTCAAGATGTGTCGGTGTATCGGATGAGGGGTTAAGGTCGCCTTCAACCTTTTTTCCGGTAATAAGGTCAACAACAACCATATCACTTGCCTTCATCTTATCGTAATCAACCCCCGAGGGCTTAATAACAACAAGACCTTTTTCACGGTCAATACCGCTGACATTTCCCCATGTATAAAGGACGACACCCTTATCAACAAGGTCAATATTCGCCTTAAAAACATCTTCTTTTAACTGTTCAAGCATTTATTTCACCTCAAGTAAAGCTTTAACCGTATTATTAACTCCACGGTTTACCGAATAGTTTGGCTTAAATCCTAAGCTTTCAAGCTTTGTTCCGTCTAAAACGGCATAAGAAATTTTAGTTTGCTGAGCAATATCGGCATCAGTCGGGTTTTCAAAAATAACCTTTTTTCCTACCGACTCGGCAACCTCTTTTGCAAAACCGGCTATTGAAATTCTGGCATTGTTGTTGCAAATATTATATGCCTCGCCCGAATTACCGCAAAGCAAAACGGTAAGTATCGCCGAAGCGCAGTCGGCAACATAACAGTATGAACGCATTTGCGAGCCGGCGCTCTTCATAACAATATCTTCGCCGTTTATGGCGTTATTTACAAACTGAACATTGGCTCGGTTATCGGACTTTGTTGTGTTGGGACCGTAGGTATGGCAGGGACGGGCAATAACGGTTTGAAGCCCGAACTGCTTTGTAAACGAAACACAAAGGGTTTCGGCGGCTCTTTTTGATACCGGGTAACACGAACGGGTGTCGGTCGGGTCAACATATCCGCTGTATGATTCTGTAAATGCCGTAACATCGTCGTTGCACTGACCGTAAACCTCGCCCGAGGATACAAACAAAAATCTCTCGGCGCCGTGATTAAGAGCAAAATTAAGCAGATTGTTTGTTCCGATAACATTACTGTTTATCGTGCCTACGGGGTCGGCATTAAAAGCCGCCGGATAGGCATTACTTGCCGCATGGATGATATAGTCCGTATTAAAATCAAAATTAACCGGAGTATTAACATCATATTCAACAAATTCAAGGTTTTCGCTTTCCTTTTCGGCAAAGCGGGCATGAAGTCGCTCTTTACTTCTTCCGCAAGCATAAATTTTAATATTTGCATCTGCCTTTTCATTGTGGCAAAGAAGCATATCAACGATAAAAGAGCCGATTAGTCCGGTAGCACCGGTTATTAGTATTGACTTATTTTTAAGTTTATCTATGCCTACGACGGAATCGGCGGCAACAGATAAATCGGATAAATAAATTTTACTTTTATATAAGCTTATCATTTATACCAGTCAGAACGCTTAACATGAAGAAGAGCTTTGAAAATATCAATGTCTTCAACGGTTGTAAGCTTAATGTTCTTCTCACTTCCTGCAGAAAAATAAACCTTTTCACCCATTTCAACCATAAGGGTTACAGATGCAACGGAATTGGTAATTCCGGCTTCAAGAGCCCTTCTGTGAAGGTCGCAAATCTTGCCGATTGAGAAGCCCTGCGGAGTTTGAGTTCTTTTGAGGTTATCTCTCGGGAAGATTTCGTTTGAGGTTTCCGAATCATCGGTAATAACCATTGCTTCAGCGCAGGGGATAACCGCAATTGCGCAACCGTGCTGTCTTGTTTTAACAATACAGTCGGAAATAATATCCTCGGAAACCATCGGTCTTATAGCATCGTGAATAAGAACTATATCGTCTGCCGAATAGTGCTTTTCAAGCTCGTAAACACCGTTACGGATAGAATCCTGACCGTTTTTGCCGCCGGGAATGATGTGCTTTAGCTTTGTTATGTTGAACTGATTTGCATAAGCTTCAAGAACATGTTCCCAACCCTCAACGCATACAACGGCAATAACATCAATGTCCGGATGACGCTGAAATGCCTCCAAGGTGTAAACGATTACGGGGCGCTCCTCAACGGTTAAAAACTGTTTCGGTATATTTTGATGCATTCTCGCACCGACACCGCCTGCGATAAGTAAACCTATATTCATAACTATTTTCCTTTCAAAAAATATTATTTCATTGATTTAATGATGCCGCAAATTCTGTCAACATCAGCGTTTGATAAGTCCTCATATAGAGGCAGACAAAGAACATTGTCGGAAACATATTTTGCTATGGGAGTATCATTTACCTTTGTTCCCGCTAAATCTTTAACGGTTGAGGTAAGAGGATAAAAATACTTTCTTGCGCCTATATCGTTCTTTGCAAGTTCTGCCATAACCTCGTCTCTGTTATGACCGAAGATTTCTTTGTTGAATACGACCGGGAAGTAAGCATAATTGCTCTTAACCCCCTCTTGAACGGCGTTTAACTGAATTTCCTTGACATTCTGAAGCTGTTCTCTGTATCTTTCGGCTGCCGCTTTTCTTGAGTTAATGGAATCTTCAATATGCCTTAAATTGCAAAGTCCCATAGCGGCGGAAAATTCGTTCATTTTTGCATTTCCGCCCGCAAAACCGAGCTCGTCGGGGCTTATACTGCCGAAGCTTTTGCATTTTGAGAACTTATCATAATTTGACTCGTCCTTAAAAACTGCGGCTCCGCCCTCAATGGTATGGAAAACCTTTGTTGCGTGGAAGCTGAACATAGTAGCATCGCCCAAGGCGGCAGAGCTTACACCGTTCTTTTCAACACCGAAGGCATGAGCGCCGTCGTAAATAACCTTTAATCCGTATTTATCGGCAAGTTTTCTTATTTTTTCGTCGTCGCAAAGATTTCCGTAAACATGAACCGGCATAATGGCAGAAGTTTTTTCGGTTATAAGCGGCTCTATTTTATCGGCATCAATGGTCCAATCCCTATCATTAATATCGCAAAAAACAGGAGTCAAACCTTTTCTTATTATTGAGTTTGTGGTGGAAACAAAGGTGAAAGGCGTTGTAATAACCTCTCCCGAAAGATTAAAAACCTCAAGAATCGTTTCCAGCGCCAAATGTCCGTTTACACAAAGAGAAACATTTGAAACTTTAAAGTATTTCCGTAAATTTTCCTCTAATTCCTGATGCTTAACACCGGAGTTAGTAAGCCATCTTGTATCCCAAATAGAACTTATCTCGTTAAAATATTCCTCTTTCGGAGGCATAGATGAACGGGTGACAAGTATTTTCCCCATTTTTGCGCCCTCTTCCGTTACTTAAAAAGGTGTTTTTTAATAAAACACCATATTTTATTTGCCTTTTTGCCTAACAGTGCAAAAAATATAATTAACAACTTAAAAATCAGTTTGTCAAAGAATTTGAGCCTCAAAGCATAATGTAAACACTCGGTTTTTGCATTTTTATCAAAGCTTTTCTTGTATTCGCAAAGCCATAAATGCGCTAAATGATAATTTACCGCATAACTGTATTTCTCGCCCGAATACCCGTTAAATTCATTAAGCCAGGCAACCTCGTTGTTTGTATGGGTCCTGTCGGGAGTGTCCGAATGCTCCGCAGTCCAGGAATTTTCACCGCCGAAACGGTAAACACCCATAATTTTATCAAAATAATAAACTTTTCCGCTTACTGCCGCAAGAATTTGCGCAGGGTAGTCATATACATCTGCCGTAAGACGGAAATCGGGCCAATCATCCGCAACATCTCGTCTGAAAACAAGCGAAACCGACGGGCAAAACATTCCGCCTCGTTTAATTATCGTTTCGGTATCAACAAATTTGCTTTTTTTCAAAGGACGGTAAACCGACATTTCGCCGTTCGGGTTTAACTGATTAACGGCATGGAAAGTCATGGTAATATCGGGGTTTTGTTTCATTATTTCAAATTGCATTTGGAGTTTATTTTCGTCCGTCCAGTAATCGTCGCCCTCGCAAATGGCAATATATTCAGAGGTTGAAGAAACATTCGGAAACAAATACTTTTTTGCCAAATTACAGGTAAAATATTTATTTTCCTTTTGAAAAATCGGCTTTATTATATCAGGATATTTTTCGGCATATTCTTTGATGATAGCGGCGGTATTATCGGTTGAAGCATCGTCATGAATAATAAATTCAAAGGGGAATGAGGTCTTTTGCGAAATTACACCCTTGATAGTTTGTCCTATTGTCTTTTCGTGGTTATACGCAAGACAACATACTGAAACTATCGGCATTTTTTTACTTTCGTTGTCGGTATGCGTCAAAATCACCCACTATATTTATATTTACTGTATCAGTATAACACAACTTATTGTGAAATTCAATGAAAAAATCCATATTTTGTTAATGTTGTTACAAAATAAAAATAAGCGGAGAAAATTTAATTCTCCGCTTGTCTTTTTATCTCATTTGATTACCTAAAAATTTTGCCGCAACCGAGATAAGGGGAATATCCGATGTGTCGGCGGTTTTGCATTTTTCGTTTTGCAAAAGAACAATGGCTCCCGTCAAATCCCCCGAAGTCGTTATGGGGGAAACGGCGCAGATTTTGTTGTCAAGCCCCTTAAGAGCTGTTAAATCCTCGCCCTTGTTGATATAATTTGTCCGCTTTGAAATGATTTTTTCAAGGTCGCGAGTAAGCTCCTTTTGAATAGTGTTGTGCTTTGAAATTCCCGCCGAGGAAACGCATCGGTCCATATCGCATATAAGCACCGAAAGTTTAGTTCCGTGAACAAGCGCATCGGCATACTCGTCGGCAACATCCGAAAGCTCGCTTATCGGCGAATATTTCTTAAAAATAACCTCGCCGTTCGCATCGGTGTATATTTCCAACGGGTCGCCGTTACTGATAACACTGACGCCATAAACCTTGTCCGAACGGTGATTTGCCGTTTGGACTATTTTTGTATTTAAGTTATTTATGACGCCATTCTTAAAATTTGCGGCTTCCTCCGTATTTTCATCAGGTAGCGTTCCGCTCTCTAAAATGCAGGTAATATCGTCTTTAAGCTTAATATGAATGTGGTCTTCATAGACGAAAATTTTATCAATGATAAATTCGAGGTCGGTCTTGTCTAACTTATCCTTTTCGGTGATTTCATCAATAATGTCTATCATTTCTTTGGCAATGCGGTTGACCCTGATGACCGTATTGCGTTTGTCCCTTGTCAGCATTATTTGATTTTGTATGCCCTCTATCGTACTGTCGCATTCATCGAGGAGCGGCTGATAGGTTTCAACAATCAAATCTTCTTTGGAAAGGTCACGCATAATTTCTCTCGTCATTTGACGGGAGAGCATCGCCCGTTCGGTTCGCACATCAACAAGCTTCTTTTCAAGGTCGTCCTCCGATTCGTCTTTTTTCCTTATTTGCTCGGCTTCCTCGGCAATGGACTTGTTGAGTTTTTTTATCATCTTGGCACTTGTCTTTTTGACCTCACGCAGATACCCTTTTAACACCTCGTCAAGCACATCTACACGAATGTGGTGGGAGGTACACGCTTTGAGACCCCTTACATGATAAGCACCGCAACGGTACGCCTCTTTCAAATCCCTTCGGCTCATCGGGAACATCGGGCTTCCGCAGTCGCCGCAGACCATAAATCCCGAATAGACATTATCGTATTTTTTAATGCCTCGGTAACTGCTTGTTGTCCGCTTTTTCATTGCCTCCCTCGCCACCGAAAAAGTGCGGTAGTCAACAATCGCCTCGTGGTGATTTTCAAAGACAAGGTGTTCGCTCTCGTCTTTTTTGATGTCGTCACCGTTGATTTTCTTTCGTGTATATTTGCCCTGCCGCAGAGTGCCGATATAAAAATCGTTTTGCAAAATGCCCTGCACGGTAACGATACTCCAAGACGGCTTTACCTTGTACTTACATTCCTCGCCCCGTGCCTCAATTCTCGCCCGTTGGTTGCTTCGTGGCGTGGGAATGTGCTTGTCGGTCAGGTGGTTGGCGATTTTTTTGTAGCCGTAGCCGTCAATATACAGTCGGAAAATTTCTCGCACCACTTCCGCCTCGTTTGGCTCTACCTCAAAGGTCATTGTCTTTGAGTTGGTAATCACATATCCGTAGGGCACCGAGCATATCCACTTGCCCTCTTCCTGACGGCGTTTGATAACATTCCGCACCTTTTTGGATGTGTCGGTAACGGGCATTTCGTTGACAAAAAAGTAAATCTGAATCCGCATCCAGTCATCGTTGGTAGGATAGTCGATGCTGTCGCCGATGGCGATAATCCGCACCCCTGCATCACGCAGGTTTTCAAGCTCCACAAGTCCGTGTCCGTTCCGTCTTGAAAAACGGGATAGGTCTTTGACAATTAAAATGTCATACTGATGCGACATAAGTTTCTCCCGCATCTCCATATAGTTTTCACGCTGTTCAAATGTATATCCCGAACGGTCTCGGTCTTCGTAAAAAGTAAGATTTGACCCCGGGAAAGTGCGTTTCACATATTCTTCTATAATTGATTTTTGGTTTTCAATCGAGGTGTTGTCACGGTCTAATTCATCATCCACCGATATTCGGCAATACCCCGCAATTTCAAATTTCTCGGTCACAGCTTTACCTCCTATGTAATTTTCTTTACGGTTATTCACCGACCGAAACCAGAATATTCATATTCCGCACGGTGCTGTCGGCAATCTTGTCATTTACGGAATAGGCGTGTTTTTCCAAATCGCCGCATATTGCCTCTGTTAAATTCCTTTCCTGAAGTTCTATAATCGTTTCGGAAGCGATTTCCTCAATCGTGTCGTATTTACGCTCCGCAACCGCATCATCACGGTTATCGCTAAACAGCAGAAAAGATAATTTTTCCGAAATATCTTCCATTCCGACAAGTTCTTTTAGTGCACGAAAACTCCATTTATAGTAGGGCATATATCTGTCCTGAAGCAGGAAATTCACTTTCATTGCGGCGTTTACAAATTCCACGCAGGCAAGCTGTGCCGCCTCGGGCTCACCGTGCTTCAATGAGCGTACAAAGTTATACTGTCCCGACTGTGCCATTATTAGAATATTTCCTGCAAGTCGCTTTAATTTAATATCATCAGGCATTAGGATTAAGTTTTCTCTGATTTTTGAAAACTCGCCGTAGTTATC
This sequence comes from Clostridia bacterium, assembly GCA_024404195.1. Lineage (GTDB taxonomy): Bacteria > Bacillota > Clostridia > Oscillospirales > Acutalibacteraceae > UBA737. Next base: position 19,311 of record JAKSQJ010000018.1, read on the forward strand.
GAAAAACACATCGCCGTTGACCGCTTCCGCCAACGCATAATCGGGAAGTGTCAACCACTGTTCCAAAGTAAGTTTTCCGTTTGCCGAGCCGACCGCCTTTTGGTAAAATTCACCCGTTCTGATAACACCGTTTCTGTTTCCGCCGACAGGGGAAATATTTTGCCGTTTAACCCCTGCATATTCTTTCGGAAGCTTGGCATACGCTCTCTCAAGCTGAAAGGCACGCCTGCGGTCAACGATATCTTCGTTTGGCAGAAAAATGCAAAAGCCCGGCTCAAAATCGTGGTCACGGGAAATTTCATCATCATATCCGTAATGCTCCGAGCCGCTTCCGACAAATCCCACCGCCAAAAACGGCAGAATATCGGCAAATTCGGTCTCCAACATCGGTTTCCCGAATTCCTCATAATATCCTCTTGCAAGTTCAAGCCCGTTCATAAATTTCCCTCGCTCTCCGTTCTAATTCCTGCTCTGTCAAAAAGTAACCGTAGTACCCGAACACGGGTGCACACTTTTCACAGACAAAAGCATAGTATCCGTCTTTTGGTAACCCGTCTGTATTTAACAGTTCTTCTGCTTTAAGCAGTTGCTTTTCTATCTCTTTTTCACCGTTTTCTAAACCGTCACGCTCGGCAATAAGGTCGGCAATATTAAGGTAGGAAACAGCAACTTCAAGTTCGCCGTTTTCCTGCTTTTCCATTACTTTTATTGCCTTTTGATAGAGTTCTTCCGCTTCCGAGAAATTTTTAAGTTCGGTAAGCGTCAAAGCCATATTGTTGTATAATCCGCCGAGCCGTCCGTCATTTAAATCAAGTGCTTTTTCATAAATAACCTGTGCCTTGCGGTAGAGCGGCAGAGCATCCTCGGCTTTTCCAAATGCCTTATATCCCGTTGCGGCGTTGATAAGTGTTGTACCAAATGTTACCGACTCATTCATATCCATAGAATCGGCAAGAGACAGTGCTGTGCTTATAGCAGTAAGGCATTCCGATTCTTTTTCGGTTTTTCGGTAAAGCCCTATTTGCTCATTAAGTAAGGCAAGTTTTCCACGCATATCGTGACACGAATCCGCCTCCAAAAGCCAATATTTCAAATGTCTTTCCGCCGCAGCATAGTCGTTTTTATTAAGGTAAGAATCAAGCTTTTCTATAATTCGCCCCAAAGGGATAGGAGTAACCTCGGGGTGCATATTAAGCAGGCACTTTGGCTCTTCGTAATCATCTTTTGATAGTATTTCTGTCATAAATTTACCTCTGAAAATTCGGCTTCATATTTTTGTAGACGAAAAATTTAATTCGTCAATGTTGTTATTTTTGTGTTTAATTTTTACATTTACATTGTATCATATTTCGTTCACAGAATCAAGAGGATAATGAAATTTTAATATGTATAGGATGCAAAGCTGCATCC
>JAKSQJ010000019.1 GCA_024404195.1 Clostridia bacterium
AGACAGTTGTTATCTTTCTGATAAATACAAAGTTCGTTTTCACATTCCATAAGCATTACTCCGTAAAAAACAAAAAAGTGCACAGCCGAAACTGCGCACCGAAAAATGCACAACTCCGATTGCTGCGACACAACCAACGCCTACTGTGAGTATGCGAAGATGAAGTATGCATTTTTACCAAAATAAAAATACACACTCACACATAGACGATATTTGGTTATGTCGCAACTACATTATAACACATATTTTTGCTTTTAACAATGCTTTTTTTGATTGTTTTATATTTATAACAAAAGACCTCAAACACTTTTGCGTTTGAGGCCTTGATTTTTTGTTTTTGCTTATTTAAGTATTAGTGAGTTAATACGAACATTGCAACGAAGAGCAATGTAATAACCCAAGTAGAAATCTTAACTTCTTTAATCTTACCTGTGAACAACTTAATTACACAGTGAGAAAGAAGACCGAAAGCAATACCGTAAGAAATGTTATAGGTAAATGCCATCATAACGAGGGTTAAGAAAGAAGGAACTGCAACGGACGGATTTGTCCACTGAATATCCTTTACGCAACCCATCATCAAGATACCTACATAAACAAGAGCAGCAGCATAAGCGCAAGCAGGAATCAAAGCAGCAACAGGAGCCAAGAAAAGCGAAATGGTGAACATTGCTGCGGTAACAAGAGCGGCAAAACCGGTCTTACCGCCGGCAGCGGTTCCTGCAGAAGATTCAACATAGGTAGTAACGGTTGAGGTTCCGCAGATAGCGCCGGTGCAGGTTGCAACAGCGTCAGCGAGCATTGCTTCGTTGAGGTTGGGAACTTCAGCAACGCCTTCTTCGTTCTCAACAAGCAAGTTACCTGCTCCGCAAGCACCGTAAAGGGTTCCCATGGTATCAAACATATCAACCATGCAGAATGCAAGAGCGGTTGTAGCAAAGTTAAGAATAAGAGAGGCTTTTGAATGATTTGCGAGATAAGCCGAGAAATCAAAGCCCTCGGTAAATACCTTACCGAATGAGAGCTTACCGAAATCCTTGAAAGCAACCAACGGATTAAGTGTAGGCATATCAACCTTAAATCCGCTAACGGTTGCATAACCTAAAATGTAATAAAGAGCGGCACCGCCGAGGATACTTATGATGATAGCACCCTTGACATTCTTTTTGGAAAGAACGGCGATAGCGAGAACGGTGATGATTGTTACAACGAGAGGCATAGTAGCGCCCCAAGAAAAGTCCTTGCTTAAAACATTGAAAGAAGCAAGCTTAACAAGTGTTGAATCATCGTTCATAACCAAACCGGAATCCTGGAATCCGATAAATGCGATGAACAAACCGATACCTGCGGGGATAATTTTACGAACACGCTTTGGAACGGCATCAAAAATAATTTTACGAAGACCTGTAACGGTAAGTAAAATAAAGACAATACCGTCAATCAATACGAATAGTAAAGCATTCGCATAGCTGAAACCGAGACCGAAGCAAACCGTAAATACGAAGAATGCGTTAAGTCCCATACCTGAGGCCTGAGCCAAAGGCAAATTTGCGAGTAGGCCGATAAGAACGGTTCCTACGATTGCGGAAAGAGCGGTGGCAATAAAGATTGCATTAAAGAATGAGTTGCCTTTTCCTATTCCCAAATTGGCAAACATACCGGGGTTTACCGAAAGGATGTAGGACATTGCCATAAATGTCGTTAAACCGGCGATAATTTCGGTTCTGACATTAGAGCCTCTCTCCTTGATTTTGAAAAATTTTTCCATAATCCTGAGTCCTCCACTTAAAATATTTTTTTGCAGCAAAAATTTTGTCTTACGACAAAAAACTACATAACTATTTAACCACTATATAATGGCATTGTCAAGAAAAATTTGCACAATATATATGATTTTGTTGAAATTTGTCAGGTATAACAAAAATACGGTTTATTATTTGTTTTTTGTGCTTAAAATTATTTCCGAAAATAACAAAACCTCCCCCTGACCTACTGGTTAAGGGGAGGTTAATTTGAATTGTTTATAAACTTTAATTTGCTAATTCTTTCTTTGCGTAAACAAGGTCTAAAATATTAAGGTTTTCGTCTCGGTTAAAATCGCAAAGGTAATCTTCTTCCTCGCTGCCGATAAGAACACTTACAAGATATGTAAGCGTTTCGGCTGCGTCTTTTCTGAGCGAATAGGTAATAATGCCGTTTTTAGTGTAATATTCTGTTTCACCCATTAAGAAATAGAATTCATCTTCATCAACTATGCCTTCGGTAACAAAATATGAGTTTTTAAGCGTAACAACCCAGCTGCCTTCGCTTTCGTCAACCCAGCCGTAATAAACAAAATATCTCGTTCCGTTTTGGTTAAATATTAAGGTTTTTTGAATATATCTGCCGTTTTCAAAATAATATAAAATGCCGTCGCCGTCAAATCGGTGAAGTGAGGGGGCTTCGTTTGTTTGAATTATTCCGTTTTTAACATGAAATAAATCGTAATAAAGCGGTATTATGGCATCTTCCGAACAGTCAACATAGCCGTCCATTACAAGATATGTTACTCCGCCGAACATTACCGCCCCGTAAAAACCGCGGTAAATTTCGCCGTCAATAAGATAACAAAGTTCGCCGCCTACTCGCCCGATAGCACAACTTATATCTTGATACTCACTTCTTTTAACGGTTTTTGTATCGCCTTTTTCGTAAAAGGGTTTTTCGGCAATTTCATAATAAATATAGTCGTCTTTATATGTAAATCCGTAAACCCAAAGACCGTTATGAATATCTTCTTCGGCATCGTAAGAAAAATCAAAGACCTCAAAAAGAGCGGCATTTTGCGGGTCATATTTGAAAACCTTATCGGTGGTTGAATAGAATAGGTTTGTGCCGTCGGTTGAAAGCTTTGAGAAACAACCGGGATAATAGTAACCCTCATCGTCAATAGTCCAAAAATCGCTTATTACCGTGATAACCTCGCAGGTGCCGTCGGGTGCCATTTTTTTGAAGTTTCCGGTTGAAAGCTCAATATAATATATGTTGCCTCCTGTTAGGATTATTTGGCTTTCGCAATCCTGCCAAAAATAGTTGTCAAACCTTTTTGAAACGGGGGCTTCATCATAATCGTAGGCATCGTGACCCTCTCTTAGTTTATCGGTGGAAACAAGAAAATATGTATGCTCAACCGCTCCGGTCGGAAGATTTGTCGGGTCGTCCCAGGTTGTATCAACATGGTAATATTCGCCGTCAATCAAAAGAATGTTCCAAACATGTTCAAGTGAGTCGGAAGCGCATTGATAACTTGTTATCCCAACCCTGCTTAAAAGATACATATACGCAAAAGCATAGCCCTGACAAACCGCCTTTCCATCAACCAAAGCGCCGTAGGCATCGGAGGAATGGGGGTCAGTTCCGTCATAATCGCAGTTGGCTACAATTCTATCATGCAAAATAAGCGCTTTTTGATAATCGGCAAGGTTGTTATTGTTTTTAACACCCTCTAAAAATTTTTCCGCTTTTGCCTCAAAGGTATCAAACATAGAATCATAGGTGCTTTTATCGCAGTGATATGTCGGGAAAATTGAAGAAATAATTCCGGATTTTTCTCTGTAACCCAAACGGTAACCGATATTTATATTGAAAGCTTCGGGAAAAGAAAATTTAACATAGGTGTCAAGCGCATCAAAGCTTCCAACCGGAATATTATATTTTGAAATATTTATTTCCGTAGTGCATTTTTTGAATTCCGAAAGCAAATCATTATAAAAATTCTCGGGGTTTGCCAAACTGTCCTCAAAGTCCATACAGACCCTCATACTGCCTTCATAAAGAGAGGGAGTATTATTTTGGTCGGCAAACGAAACGATTGCAAAGCAGTTAAACGAAATTATCAAAACAAGAAAAATTCCGCATAGTTTTTTAACCACAGTAATACCTCCTGACGATATATTTTCTGTCTATAATATAACATACAGTTAAATTTTTATCAAGAAAAAATTGTTTGCATAAACTATTGACAAACCAATACAAATGTGTTAAAATTCATACAGTAACGCATTAGCAAGGTAAAGTGATAAAGTGAAAAAGGAGAGAATTATGGCAAATTGGCACGATGAATCAACCGATAAACTATGCGAAGCATTGTTGACCCTTAAAACCAAAGAGGAATGTTATGATTTCCTTGATGATTTATGCACAATAAAGGAAATTTTGGATATTTCTCAAAGATTTTCGGTAGCTCTCAGGCTTTCGCAAAAGGCGAGTTATAATAAAATAAGTCAGGAAACCGGCGCAAGCACCGCCACAATCAGCCGTGTTTCAAAGTGTTATGAATACGGCACGGGCGGTTATAAAAATGTAATAAAGAAATTGGAAGAGGCAAAAAAATGATAGACGAAACACTGATGAGTTTTGAAGAAAAAAGTGCTTACAAGCTTCGTTCGGTTTATAAAAAATACGGATATTTGCCTTATAAAATGGGTAAATTTGAGGAATATGAGCTTTATGTTCGCAATAAGGACTTTTTAATAAGCGACAGGGTAATTGCATTTAACGATACAAACGGAAAGTTAATGGCGCTAAAACCCGATGTTACACTTTCAATTATTAAAAACGGTGAAGATGTTAAGGGCGTTAAACAAAAGGTTTTCTATAATGAAAATGTTTACAGAGTTTCCGAAAACACCCACCGTTTCAAAGAGATTATGCAAACGGGTCTTGAATGTATCGGCGATATTGATTTTTATGATGTTTATGAGACGATTTGTCTTGCAGCCGAAAGTTTAAAAGTTTTTTCCGATAATTTTTGTATTGAAATAAGCAATCTTGACCTTGTTAAAACCGTTATCACCTCGGTTTGCGATGACCGAAAGTTTGTAAGTAATGCCATAAAGTTTATTTCCGAGAAAAACAGCCATGATTTGCAAAAGCTTTGCGAGGAGTATGCTCTTGATAAAAATAATACCGAAAAAATATTAACTCTTGTTTCGGTTTACGGCGAGAGAAACGAGGTATTAAGCAAGCTTAAAAAGAATTTTGATTTACCGCAGATTTCCGATATGGAACGGCTTTCAAAGATGCTTGATAACTCGTTATTTTCCGATAAAATCCGCTTTGATTTTTCAATAGTAAACGATATGAACTACTATAACGGATTTGTTTACCGCGGATTTTTGGACAATGTTGCCTGCGGTGTGTTGGCGGGCGGTCAGTATGATAATATGATGAAAAAGATGAACAGAAAGTCGGGCGCCGTCGGTTTTGCCGTTTACCTTGACCGCATTGAAGATGCCATAAGGGGAAATGACGGTTTTGATGTTGATTATCTTATTATTTATGATGATAATACCGATATGAAAAAAATCATCTTTGCCGTAAACGAGCTTGTAAAAGCGGGATTTTCGGTATCGGCTCAAAAAGATATTCCCGAAAATTTAAGATATAAGGAAATCAAAGATTTAAGAAAGAAGGACTGATATATGCTTAATATTGCGCTACCGAAAGGACGGCTCGGCGAAAAGGTATATAATATGTTTGAAAAAGCCGGATATGAATGTCCTTCAATTAAAGAAACAAACCGAAAACTTATTTTTGAAAACGAAGAAAAGGGAATAAGATTTTTCTGGGTAAAACCCTCCGATGTTTCAATTTATGTTGAACGGGGTGCCGCCGATATCGGAGTTGCGGGTAAGGATATTTTGCTTGAATATAAGCCGAATATTTATGAACTTTTAGACCTTAATATAGGTAAATGCAATATGTGTGTTGCCGCAAAAAAAGAGTTCAGAGACGAAAATATCAAGGTGTTAAAGGTAGCAACAAAGTTTACCGAAATAGCAAGTGATTATTATTCAAAAATCGGCAGAGATATAGATATAATAAAGCTAAACGGCTCTATTGAATTAGCCCCGATTTTAGGTCTTTCCGATGTTATTGTTGATATTGTTGAAACGGGAACGACCTTAAAAGAAAACGATTTAGAGGTCAAAACGAAAATCGTTCCGATAAGCGCACGGCTTATTTCAAATAAAGCGTCCTTTAAGTTTAAGGGCGAGGAAATAGAAAAAATCCGGAATGCAATGAAAGAGCAGGTTTTATATAATGATTAAGATTTATAAATACGGTGAAGTTCCGAACAGTGAAATATTCGCAAGGGAGAATATTCCTACAAATGTTGAGGGTGTTGTTATCGAAATAATTGAGAATGTGAAGAAAAACGGCGATAAAGCCCTATATGAGTATTCTCTTAAATTTGATAAAGCGGAAATTAAAAGCTTTGAGGTAAGCGAAGCCGAAATCAAAGAGGCATTTGAGAGTGTTCCCGATGAATTTATTGAAATATTAAAGGAAGCCGCCGAAAATATCGTAAATTTCCATGAAAAACAAAAGAAAAACAGTTTTATTATCAACGATAAAGACGGTATTGTTATGGGACAAAAGGTTATGCCCATTGAAAAGGTCGGACTTTATGTTCCGGGCGGCACAGCGGCATACCCATCAACCGTTTTGATGGATTCAATTCCCGCTAAAATTGCCGGTTGCGAGGAAATCGTTATGGTAACTCCTCCTATGGCGGACGGAAAGGTTAATCCCGTTATTCTTGCCGCCGCAAAAATTGCCGGTGTTGACAGAATTTTCAAGGTCGGCGGAGCTCAGGCCGTTGCCGCTCTTGCTTACGGCACCGAAACAATACCGAAGGTTGATAAAATCGTGGGTCCCGGAAATGCCTTTGTTGCCGAAGCCAAAAAGCAGGTTTTCGGCAGGGTTTCAATAGATATGATAGCAGGGCCGAGTGAAATTTTAGTTGTTGCCGATAATACCAACAATCCCGATATTATCGCCGCCGATATGCTTTCTCAAGCCGAGCACGATAAGAACGCAAGTGCCGTTCTTGTGACCGATAGTTCTGATTTCGCAATTAAAGTTCAAAACAGTTTGGAAATAAGGATACCAAAACTTCCGAGAGCCGAAATTGCAAGGGCGTCCATTGATAAAAACGGCAAAATCATCGTAGCCGAAAACGATATAAATAAGGCGATAGATATAGCCAACGAAATTGCCCCCGAGCATTTGGAACTTTGCCTTGATAATCCGTTTGATTATCTTGATAAAATTAAACACGCCGGCTCAATATTTATGGGCAAAAACTGTCCCGAAGCATTAGGCGATTATTTTGCAGGACCTAATCATACTCTACCGACAAGCGGCACCGCAAGATTTTCTTCGCCCCTTTCGGTTGACGATTTTGTTAAAAAATCGCAATATACATATTATTCTTCATCGGCTCTTCAAAAGGTTGCCGATAAAATTGCATACTTTGCAAATAAGGAGGGACTGGACGCTCACGCAAAAAGCGCTACCGTTCGGTTTAAAAAATAATGAGCAAATTTTTCACAAAACGGCTTAATAATTTAGTGCCCTATACTCCGGGGGAACAGCCGCAGGATAAAAAATATGTAAAGTTAAATACCAATGAATCGCCATTTCCGCCCTCAAATGGTGTTTTGGAGGCGGTTTCAAGGGAAATTGACCGATTAGAGCTTTACTGCGACCCCGAATGCGTTAAACTCAGAGACGAAATGTCAAGAATTTACGGTGTTGACCCCGATTATATCATTATGAATAATGGCTCGGACGAGACTCTGAATTTTGCTTTTATGGCATTTGCCGATGAGAAAAGCCCTCTTGTTTTTCCCGATATAACATACGGCTTTTATCCCGTTTTTGCCGAAATAAATCATATTCCTTATGAGGAAATACCGCTTACCGATGATTTTTCGGTTGATGTTAATGACTATATCGGCGTTAATAAAACGGTGGTAATCGCAAACCCCAATGCCCCGACAGGTAAATGTTTACCTCTTTGCGATATTGAAAAAATCGTAAAATCCAATAGTGAAAATGTTGTGATAATTGACGAGGCATATATTGATTTCGGCGGCGAAAGCGCCGTATGCCTTGTTAAAAAGTATGATAATCTTATAGTTACGGGAACATTTTCAAAATCCCGTTCTATGGCAGGGGCTCGGTTGGGCTTCGGTATAGCAAATCCGAAGCTTATTGCCGATATAAATACCATTAAGTATTCAACAAACCCCTATAATATAAACCGCCTTACAAGCGAAGCGGGAATTGCGGCATTAAAAGAACAAGTGTATTACGATAATAACTGCAAAACCATTATAAATAACCGCGAATGGACGGCAAAAGCGCTTGAAGATTTAGGGTTTACCATTATTCCCTCAAAGGCAAATTTTGTTTTTGCAAAATCAAAGGATATTGACGGCGAAAAGCTATATCTTGCGCTTAAAGAAAAGGGCGTTTTGATAAGACATTTTACCAAAGAGAGAATAAAAGATTATAACCGTATTACCATCGGAACGATGGAGCAAATGGAAATACTTATTGAAAAAATAAAAGAAATAAAAGGAGAAATAAGTTTATGAGAACTGCCGAAATAATAAGAACGACGGGGGAGACCGATATTAAGGTAACCCTTAATCTTGACGGTATCGGAAAATCGGAAATAGACAGCGGTTGCGGTTTTTTAGACCACATGCTTACTCTTTTTTCAAAGCACTCTAAATTTGATTTGACCGTTATCTGCAAGGGTGATACAAATGTTGACTATCACCACTCGGTTGAGGATATCGGAATAGCTTTGGGTCAGGCATTTAATAAGGCGCTCGGCGATAAAAAGGGTATTGAGCGTTATGCCGATACATTTTTGCCGATGGACGAAACCCTTATTTTGTCGGCGACCGATATTTCGGGCAGAGGCGCATTCAGGTATAATGTAAATATCCCGTCAAACAGGGTAGGCGATTTTGATACCGAACTCTGCGAGGAATTTTTTATAAGCTTTGTCCGTAAAGCCGAGATAGCACTGCACATTAAACAGTTTGACGGCACAAATTCTCACCACATTATTGAATGTATATTCAAGTCGGTGGCAAGAACTTTACGCAAAGCCGTTAATATTGACGAAAAATTCTCTGAGGAAATCCCCTCAACGAAAGGCGTTCTTTGATGATAGCGATAGTTGATTACGGTGTAGGAAACCTTTTTTCCCTTAAAAGCTCATTTAAGATGATAGGCGAAAAGGCGATTGTTACAAGTGATAAATCCGTTATTGAAAAGGCGGATAAGATTATTCTTCCGGGTGTCGGTGCATTCGGAGATGCCGCCGAAAAGTTAAGACAGTCGGGACTTGACAAGGTAATAATAAGCGAAGCCGAAAAAGGCAAGGATATTATGGGCATTTGCCTTGGAATGCAGCTGCTTTTTGAAAAAAGCTATGAGTATGGCGAACATAATGGCTTGGGACTTATTAAAGGCGAGATAGTTCCTATGGAGGGACGGCTTGATAAAGACCTTAAAATTCCGCATATCGGTTGGAACGGTCTCCATTTCAAAAAGGACAGTCATTTGCTTAAATATATAAACGAAAACGACTGTGTGTATTTTGTTCATTCCTATTTCGGTATCCATTGCGAGGATTCGCTTGTTGCAACCGCCGAATACGGCGAAGAAGTAACGGCAATCGTTCAAAAGGATAATATTATGGGGTGTCAGTTTCATCCCGAAAAGAGCGGAAATATCGGTCTTTTGATACTAAAAGCGTTTTGTGAGGGTAAATGATGATTATTTTTCCTGCTATAGATTTATATGATAAAAAAGCGGTCCGTCTATTTAAGGGCGATTATAACAATATGACGGTTTACAGCGAAAACCCGATTGAAGTTGCTTACGATTTTGAAAAAAAGGGGGCAACGGCGGTTCATATTGTTGATTTGGAGGGTGCGAAATTAGGCACAACACCGAATATACAAATAGTTGAGCAAATAGTTAAGAATACAGGTCTTTTTACCGAAATCGGCGGCGGTATTCGCAGTATGGAAACTGTAAAAAAGTATATTGATATCGGTGTGGATAGAGTAATTCTCGGAACGGCGGCGGTTGAAAACAGAGATTTTCTTGTAAACGCCGTAAAAACCTACGGTGAAAAAATCGCCGTCGGCGCCGATGTTAAGGACGGCTTTATTGCCATAAAGGGTTGGACGCAAAAATCCGAACTTACGCTTGATGATTTTTTAAGAGATATGGAAAGCATAGGAGTTAAAACCGTTATTTGCACCGATATTTCAAAGGACGGCGCAATGAAAGGCACAAACCACGAGTTATACAGTGAACTTTCAAAGAAATTTTCGCTTAATATCACCGCTTCGGGCGGAGTATCAACGATAAACGATGTTAAAAAATTAGCCGAAATGAATATGTCTGCTGCAATTATCGGAAAGGCATATTATACGGGCGATATTGATTTGTCAAAGGCGATAGAGGTGGCTAAATGATAACGAAAAGAATAATACCTTGCCTTGATGTTCGTGACGGCAGAGTGGTAAAGGGTATGAACTTTGAGGGGATAAGGGATGTATCTTCCCCGATAGAACTTGCCGATTATTACTCAAAAAACGGCGCCGACGAGCTTGTTTTTTATGATATAACCGCCTCATTTGAGGGCAGAAAACTGTTTTCGGATATTTTGACCGAGGTTGCTTCAAAGATTTTTATTCCCCTTACCGTCGGCGGAGGAATAAATACCGTTGATGATTTTGACAGGGTGCTTAAATGCGGCGCCGATAAGGTAAGCGTTAATTCGGGCGCCATTAAAAACCCGAATTTAATTTCCGAAGCGGCAAAGCGATACGGTAATCAGTGCGTTGTAATTTCCGCCGATGTAAAAAGGGTTGACGGTGTTTTTCGTGTGTTTGCCAAGGGCGGCAGAGAGAATACCGGTATGGAGGCACTTTCCTGGATAAAACACTGCGTTGAATTAGGTGCCGGTGAGGTCGTTCTTAACTCCATTGATACCGACGGAGTTAAAAAGGGTTTTGATATAGAAATGCTTTCAAAGGTTTTAAGTATTGTCAATGTTCCGGTTATCGCTTCGGGCGGAGCAGGGGGCATAAAGGACTATATTGATTTGTTTAAGAAACTGCCAACGGTTGATGCCGGTCTTGCGGCTTCAATTTTCCATTACGGCGAGGTTACAATAAAGGACTTAAAGCAAGAGCTTTATAAAAACGGAATAAATGTGAGGTTATCTTAAAATGCTAAATATTGAAGAACTTAAATTTGACGAAAAAGGACTTATTCCCGCAATAGTTGTTGATTCTATCAGCAAAAAAGTGCTTACCGTTGCGTATATGAATAAGGAGTCTCTTAAAATATCTATGGAAAAGGGACTTACCTGTTTTTACAGCCGTTCAAGAAACGAGCTTTGGTTAAAGGGTGAAACAAGCGGCAATTATCAGCATATCGTAAGCATTACCGCCGACTGCGATAACGATGCTTTGGTGGTAGTTGTTGAAAAGGACGGCCCTGCCTGTCATACCGGCACAGACAGTTGCTTTACCAAAGAGATTTATAAGAGCGAGGAGCTTAACGAGTTTAGCTTAAACGGTTTATATGAACTTTTAGAGGGAAGAAAAAAGGATAAGCCGGAGGGCTCATATACGACCTATCTTTTTGAAAAGGGAATAGATAAAATTCTCAAAAAAGTAGGCGAGGAGTCAACCGAGGTTATAATAGCAGGTAAAGCCGACGATAAAAAAGAAACAATTTACGAGCTTGCAGACCTTGCTTATCATGCGATGGTTTTAATGGTTGAGATGGGCATAACGGTAGAGGATGTTCACAGAGAACTTGCCTCCCGCCATATCATAGACCATAAAGTTAAGCAGGAAAAAATGACGAAATGATTAAGAATAATTTTCATACTCATACTGTTTATTGCGACGGTAAAAGCACTCCCGAAGAGTTTGTTTCAGGGGCAATAAAAAACGGCTCAAAAGAAATAGGATTTTCGGGGCACAGCTTTACCGATATAGAGGACGATGACCCGTTTTGTATGACAAAGGAAAGCACCGAAGAATACAAAGCGGAAATAACCCGTCTTAAAGCCGAATATAAGGACAAAATCAAAATATATATGGGTGTTGAGCAGGACTATTACTCAACCGAAAAAACCGACTGTTATGACTATGTTATCGGCTCGGTGCATTATGTCCTTAAAGACGGTTACTATATTCCCGTTGACGAAACAAAGCAACTTCAAATTGACTGCGTCAACAAGTATTATAATGGTGATTTTTATGCCTTTTGCGAGGACTATTATGAGCTTGTCGGAGACCTGTTTAATAAAACAAAGTGCGATATTGTAGGGCATTTTGATATTATAACAAAGTATAACGAGGGTAATTGTCTTTTTGATACAAATAACCCTCGCTATGTTGCCGCCGCAAATAAAACCCTTAAAAAGCTTATGAATAGGAAGTTAACCTTTGAAATAAACTACGGTGCGGTTATTTCCAAAACAAGAACATCGCCCTATCCCGAGCAAAGAATAATTGATATTTTAAAGGAAAATAACGAAAAAATCATTTATTCCTCCGATTGCCATAAAAAAGAGGATTTGCTTTTCGGCATAACAAAAACGGCATATTTTAATGACTTCAAAAAATAAAATGTATCATAAAAAAGCGGTTATACCAAACTTGGTATAACCGCTTTTTAATATATTCTGCTTAAATCTTATACTTTTAAGTTTCTTCTGTATTTAGTGGGTGAAACGCCGTAGTTTTCTTTAAATGATGCACAGAAAAAAGCAACATTCGGCAAGCCGACCATTTCTGCGATTTGATTGATGTTTTTTGAAGCGAAGTTTTCGTTTTCAAGAAGCTCTTTTGCTTTGCAAAGTCGCAGGTTTTTAATATATTTTGCAAAATTTACACCCTTGCATTCTTTAAAAATTCTGCTTACATAAGTAGGAGAAAGATATACTCTTTTTGCGATAATATCAAGCGATAACTCTTTGCTGTATTCGCTATCAATAATTGAGCATATTCTTTCAACAACCTGCTCTTTATTGTCTTTTTTAGAACTGTTTTGAATGTTTGAAAGGCAGATATCAACAACCAAATTTTTAAGCTGTAAACGGTTGGTGTATTCAAGAATCAAGGTCATATTGTCGTTTAAAACATCTTCACCGACGGCCGCATCAAGCATTTGCATAATAAAAAAGTGTATATGCGAACGCAAAAGACTGCCTTGCTGTAATTTCTCAAAAAATTTGTCAACCAAAAGTTCAATATTTGAGCCGTTGTCGTTTCTGATTTGTTGACCTATATCCTTTGAAGCATTTATAGATTCGTTATAGGCGTTAAACAGATACAAACTGTTATCGTAATAAACTATATCAACATCTGTTTTGCCTATAATAAGTTGAGTTGATTGCCAGTTTATACCCGCAAATGTCATACAGGCATTTTCAAACGATTTGATTCTTCCTGAAAACAAAACAACGCAGTTTAGCCCCAATCGGCGAAGTTGCTTTAAGATTCTTCTTGCCATAGCATAGATTTTATCGTATTGGTCGTCAAGCAGGGCATAAATGTTGATTCCGTTTGAAAAACAAACAGAATTTTTAAGTGAAGAATCTTTTGAAATCAAATCTTGAAGTGAGGGGACAATATCAATTCCGTTTACCGGAAAAAAAGCAACTAACGATTTATTGATGTATAGTTCTTCGTCAATATTATTATTTGTTGAGCAGGAGCCAAACAAACGAAATAATTCTGAGCTTTTTTTGTCGTTAATCAATTTATTCACTCTTTTCACAACTGTTTTTGACTTTCTTTACAACTGTTTTGTTAATTGTTTTTGGTAAAAAAAGGTAATCTGTTAAGCGGAACCTGAATCTTTGCGGTGCAAGGTCCTATGTATTTTATTCCCTTGTCATCCGTCCAAGTTCCCGAAGGTATTTGAACGGTTCTTTCGTAAACTCCGCTTTCAAGCATAGGCGCAACAAGAAGATTATCGCCAACCATAAATTGATCTTTAATCTTTTCATATCCGCAAGCGGGGAACTCATATTCCATACATCTTATAATAGGTTCTCCTGTTTTTGCGGCATTATTAGCCAACTCATAAATATAATCGGAATACTGTATATGCAATTTACTGAAACGGTAAACAACATCTTTTTCATATTCGTTAAGGGTGCACCACGGCAGTTTTGAGAACTGCATCATGGGGAAGAAAGTTGAACATTGAGCCATTCTTATATACAGCTCGCTGTCAAACTTGAAATTACGGTCAAAAAAGGGCGTAAAATATCCGCCGCCAATCATATCGGGGCAGGTATAAGGATAGCCGAGAAGTCCCTGAACAATTCCGCCGGGTATAAGCTCTGCCAAACCGTCGGAATCCCAAGTGTGCAGCTTGTTTCTTAACCGTTCAACTATGCATTTTCCACCGCAGTTATATGTATCTTTGAATTCATGATAGGCATATTTTCTGCCGAAATCGTTCCAAGCGATATTTCTTTCCGCCGCAGTTGCGTCTTTGGATATCTCGCCGTTGCAGCAGGAAACATAGCCGTCAATATTGCCGCTGTCAAACTTAAAGCCGTCAATTTTATACTGTTTTATCAATATATCCAACTGTTCGGCAAGGAAATCACGGTCGCATTTTTTGGTCATATCCAAAGCGAAGCTGTAACCGTTCCACCAGCGGAACAAAGCCGGCTGTCCGTTTTCCAAACGCACAAGGTGTTCGTTTTCGGTATCGGATTGCAATTTTCTGAAATTTTCGCCGTCGGGAGAAATGAAAGGAATAACCCATAGCATTACCTTGAAGCCGAGTCGGTGCAATTCATCAACCATTGCGGCAGGGTTGTTGAATTTTCCCGTATGGAATTTCCAGTTGCCGTATGCCTCGTGCCAACCCTCGTCAATAATGAGTATTCCCGGCTCAAACCCGTGGTTTATTATATCGTTGGCATATCTTAAAATATCCTCTTGATTTTGCTCATACATAAGCTCAATCCAGGTGTTATATTGCGGAGTGACAAAAAAGTCCTTCGGAGGAACCTTGTTTTCAAACGGGAAATGCTTTGACATCGCATTAAGGTAAGCTTCTTTTAATGTTTTGCCGTCGCTGTTTATTTCAAGATTATCCACGCTGAAATCAAAAACGCCGTCTTTAATGGTAACCATAAACGGAGTATCCGACCAAATATATCTGCCCTTATTAGACAAAAAAAGCGGCGCGGTTTGATTTTCACCCTTTGATTTGTAGGTTTCCATACCCGTAATATCGTATTGAACAAACGAATCCTTAGTGATAGGCATATCTAAAGCTTCGGATACAACCGCTCCCCACCAACATTCGTCTTCAAGAAATTGAATTTTCATACTGACACTCCTTTTCTATACCTCATTATACATAAATATCAAATTTTTGCAAGTTAAAAATTCAAACGCCAAAAAGTTGGACAATATAGCAAAATCGGGATGCAAAACTTTGTTTTATATTCATAAATTTTTAATATCGTTTTTGACGAATTATCAATTTTTTGTCATTTTTATAATTTTTTAAACAAATTGCTCAAAAATGTTGAAATCAAATCAAAATTATTGTAAAATTACCATAGTTTATTATAGGGGTTATAGGCAATTGTGTTGCGATTTTTGACTTCGTGCGATAAAATGCGACATTGAAGCGGTTTTCTTAATATATGCTTCTGACTGTGTTTGTTTTTACGGGTGATTATGTATGAAAAAGTTTTTATCGGTTGTTTTAATTCTTTCTTTGATTACCGTATCTTTTTCTGCCTGTAAGAAGAACTCAAATAAATACTCATTAAAGAAATATAAATCGTCGGAAGTGTCCGACGGGGAAGAATCGGAGCAAAACGGTTCCGAGGAAAAAAGCGAAAGCTCCGATGATAAAAAATCAAACAAAAAAAGCGGAACCTCGTCAAAGAAAGCCAAGTCCGCGTCAGGCGGCGGTTCTTCAAACGATGATTCCGAAAGTGAAAAGTATCAGTTGCCGAATTACGGGCTTGATACCGATTATACAAATGACTATACCGAAGGTGTAAGAAACATTAAGATTAAGAGCTTTGCTACTTCAAAGGATTATACCGACTATGTTGCCAATCTGATGAAGGCAGGATATAAAAAATACGATGAAAACAAAATCGGTAAAAATTTATTTGTAACGCTTACCAATAAGAATACATTTATCTCCGTTTCGTATATGGACGGTAATAAAAAACTCAAAATAATATCCGAGCCGCTCGGTGACCTTTATCCGAGAAAATCCGATAATAAATATACATCCAAGGGAATGACAAGTTTGTTTACGGGAGTAAAGAACGAAAACAAACCTATCTATTCCGGAATGGGCTTTATATTCCGACTTGACGACGGCAGCTTTATTATCATTGACGGCGGCGGCGGAGATACAAACCATATAGACTCAAATAAGTTTTTAAGTATTCTTAATGAGCAAAAGCCGAAGGGAAGCGGCAAGCCCGTTATAGCCGCTTGGATATTTACTCATTGTCATGATGACCATATCGGCGTTTTCAATGCTTTCTCAAAAGATTTTCATGATGAGGTAGTAATTGAAAAGTTCTATTATAATTTCCCGCCCGATTTAAGTATTTTATCCGGTGCGAAATTTATGTTTAACGATAGTTATGCTTCTTATAATGTGTTTAACGATTGCATTAAGGATTATTACTCAAAGTCAAAAATCATAAGACCGCATGCCGGCGAAAAGTATTATATCAGAAACTGCGTTATTGAAATGCTTTTCTCCTATGAAGATATGCTTCCGGCAACGATTCAAAACGGCGGAGTAAGAGATTTTAACGAAACCTCGTTGATATTCAAGATGAGCTTAGGCGGTCAAAACATAATGATTACCGGCGATGCATCTGCTATGGGAATGAATTTTGCATCTGTAAATTACGGCAGTTACCTAAAGAGTGACATTTTGCAGATGGCACACCACGGTCAAAACGGAACGGTTCAGTTTTATTCGTTGGTTGACCCGACTTATGCGCTTATCCCTATTTCTCATGTTGATACAAACCGCGTAACCTTTAATGAGGCAAATAAGTGGCTTGTAAGCAGTAAAAAACTTCGTCAGTTTATTGTGTTCTGGGGTCAAAATGTAACGCTTTCCCTTCCGTATAACCCTTCCGATGCCGAGATAACGGATAGAATCCCGAACGCAAGAACAAAATACTAATTTAAATAATATTAAATATATATATATTATATTTACATATAAAAACTGCATCTGCGAACAGTATTATAATTCAAAGCAGTGCTGACTTATCATTTTTGTTTTTAAAATTTTTAAAAACTATTAGGAGGTTGAATCGGTTGATATGGTAAATAAGTACCGATTAAAAAGGAAAATACCGGATGTAACATTCGCCATTATCCGATATTTGATTTTAATAGGTTTTGCGTATGTGTTGATATACCCGTTTTTGTTTATCATCATCAATGCGCTGAAAACCTCCGGCGACTGGCTTGACCCGACGGTGCAATGGGTTCCGAAACATTTTTCGTCATATAATATCGGGCTTGTTATGAGAAAAGAGATGCTTAATTGCTCCGTATCGTTTTTCAGCACATTGAAAAACCAGATAGCCTCGGCGGTATTTGCTTTCTTTTCCTGTGCAATAATAGCATACGGTTTGGCAAGGTTTGATTTTAAGGGTAAGAAATTCCTTTGCGGAGTTATGATTCTTCTGATTCTCATTCCCGACCCGATGCTAATGATAGCAAGATACAGCAACTTGCGTCATTTGGATTTTTTGGGAATTTTGGGACTTGTAGGAAAAATATTCGGAACGGATATAAGACCTAACATAATTGATACACCGTTTGCATTCTGGTTGCCGTCAATTTTCGGAACAGGTCTTAAAAACGGATTGTATATTTATATATTTATGCAGTTCTTCAAAGGTTTGCCGAAAGAGCTTGAAGAAGCCGCTTGGATAGACGGTGCAGGACCGTGGAAAACATTTTTCAAGATTGTTATGCCGTCGTCGGGCTCGGCTTCGGTAACGGTTTTGGTTTTCTCGGTAGTTTGGTATTATAACGATTACTATCAGGCACAGATGTATTTATCGTCAAAATATCCGATAAGTGTTCAGCTTGCGAACTTAAGCGCAAATCTTACGACCCTTGCGGCGCAGGGAATAAGATTTTCCGACGGTGCATTGATTCTTGCCGGTTGTTTTGTAACAATATTGCCGTTGCTTATTTACTTCTTGGCAATGCAAAGAAAATTCGTCCAAAGTATTGCTACTTGCGGTATCGTAGGTTAGTGATATTAAATAAATAGGAGAGGTTACTATGAAAAACAATTTCACACGCATTTTATCCTTGCTTCTTGCTTTGGCGGTAATTATGTCATTTTCCGCCTGCGGAAAAAAGGATAAAGCAAAACTCAAAAACGCTGACGATATGACCTTTGAGATTGACTCTGAGGGCAATTCCGACGAAAACGGCAGCGCAGACGAAACCGGTACCGCAACCGGTGAAAAGGGAAAGGGCAATTCAAAAGATTCGGGCTCAAGCTCATCAAAGTCCTTGGACTCTCTTTCCTGGAAAAAGCTTTTGGCTCAAATGCCGAGCTCACTTCGCGGCACAACGGTTAAGGTTGCATCTTGGAACCCCGTAAAGGATGTTACCGGTGCTCAAAAGGTTATTGATACCTTTACAAAGGTAACCGGCATCAAGGTTAAGTGGGAACAAATCAACTATGACCAGTATGACCAGCAGATAGCAGCATATATTCAGGCAGGCAACTCGCCCGATGTATTCCGTTATCAACATTCATCTCCTGCAAGAATGGCAATGGGGCAGGATTTGAAGAAAGCAACCGGACAGGATTTTGCAGGTAGCATTTGGGATAAATCCACCAAGGATGTATTTACCGTAAACGGTAAGCTTTACGGCGTAAACCTTGCTAATACATTTAATATGCAGCCGATGGTTGTTCATTATAGCGCTTCTACTATTGCAAACAACGATATGGAAGACCCGTATGTTCTTTGGAAGAGCGGCAAATGGACTTATAAGAAGTTCAAGGAAATGTGTGATGACTTCAGAGTAAAGACTCACGGCACCGGCGGTTGGATGTCCTCTTACCGTGTTGATATTATGTCAATGAGAGGTCTTCAACTTATAACATTTGACGGTAAAAAGTTCAAGAACAATGCAAAGAACTCACAAATTCTTTTGGCTGTTCAGGAAGCTATCAACTGCTATAAGAAGGAAACTATGACCTCTGCAATGCGTGAGCATAAGTATCTTGAAAACGGAACCTTTGTATTTTTCACAGATAATATTATCGGTTCAAGAAGAACTGACTTCCATTTTTCAACCCTAAAGGCAAACGGCGATCTTCGTGTTGTTCCGCTTCCGAAGCAGGAAGGTCAGGAATTCATTCAGCCGATGCATGAATCTGAGGCATACGGTATTCCGAAGGGCGCAAAGAACCCCAAAGCCGTTTACTATTATCTCCGTTATTATCTCAATGCCGATAACTATGATGCAAACACCTTCTTTGTAAACGATCAGGCATTAGAGGTTTATAAATGGTGTATTTCTCAGAAGAACAAGTTCCATTATTATGATGTTTTAAAGGATCTTGACGACTTTGTAACCGCATCGGGTACTCAAGCAAGCGATGCAAAGACATATATTGACAAGATCAGTCCTCAAGTTGACGCAGATGTTAAAGAATGGAATAGAGTTATTTCCACATTCTAAGACATACATTTTCCCGTTGGCAAGTATTCTGCCTTTTGTATTTTTAAATATTTAAAGGCGGATATTTGCCGTTCCAAGCTAAAAATTTTTATTAGAACCGGATTTGTCTTTTTTCTTGTGTTTCTTTCCGGTTCTTGAAGGGAGTGGTACGAAAAAAACACTTACTTCCCCGGCATAGGCATATAAAGTGCAAAAGTTTATATTGCCTATAAAAATTCTTTTAAAAAGGAGAAATTGAAAGTGAAAAACACGAAAAAACTATTAGCACTTATAGTTTCATTCGCAATCGCATTTACTTGCTTTGTTTGTGTTCCGTTTAACGCTTTTGCAGCCGGTACGGTAACTGCAAACACAGTATCGGATTTTAGAACTGCTTTGGCTGATTCAAGTGTTGACCACATTATCATCAATACAACAATTAATGATGATACTGTTACGGTTACCCGTGCTCTTACGCTTGAAGGAGCAGCAGGCATTGATTGGCACATTAA
>JAKSQJ010000002.1 GCA_024404195.1 Clostridia bacterium
AAAGCCGTTCTTTTATATATCCTACCCGCTTGGTCTTAAAGAACAGCAGGAAGAACAATATTTGAGATCAATAAAAGCAACCACCTGTTTAAGCGGAAAATATTTTGATTTACGAATCAATTTTATAAATGATTTGTTGTAAATAAGTTGGATCCATACAATCCTCAACGGGTTGTTGATGATTAATTTCAATTATGTCTTTTATGGGATTTGCTGTTTTTTTAGTAGCATTTGATAAAAACCACTCATACTCTTTGTCAATATTCCCTACATCAACAGCATAATAATCTTTGTTAGCCAGTTCGAAACAAATCACAGTGGCAGCCGGTCCCAGCGAAACTATTATAAGTTCTTTTTTGTCAGCAATTTTTTCAACAACTTTAAGTATTTCATCTTTTTTATCATAGGCATTGCGGGCGGGGCATAGAATTCTGCGAATGGATTTTGCATTATTGAATAAATCATTACCTATACCCAATCGGGTTTTATCGCCCTCAACTATCAGGATGTTTTTTTGATCCCATAACTTTTTGTTAAGTTCAAAATAATTAAATACCTTGGATTTATCTTTAATACCGAGATAACAGCGAGTTATATCGGCATTGCCATATCTGTAATCAGATGAGCAAAGAGCATAATAAGATTTACGGTTTCTTATCAAATGCCTTTTCCAAAAATGATTAAAATTCGCAGTATACAATTTTGAATGTTCCCATGCCCCCGGCAGACAAATCAAACATTTATCTGAATTAGATTGCAGAATTAAAGATAAGTCGTTTTTTAGCGAAGAGACAGCAGTTTGAAAGCCGATATCTTCATTAAATATCAACTTAAACTCTCCGTCACCAAAACGAGCGCACGAAATTTTTGCTTCGTTAATATAACGCAATGTTTCTTCAATTGACATAATAGACAAATGGTTCTTCTTATGATAGAAATAATCTAAAACACTGCGATAAACATAAGAAAGTATTTCAATAACAATCATTAGCGGTTCCTTCTTGAAATTAAACTTGAAAATTGTTTTTTTACATATATAAAAGGTTTTGTTTTGAAAAAAATAATAAAATAAATAATGTTGGGAACTAAACAAGTAATTGCGAATTTTATCAATAAGTCCAAAATGTTGTTTACTTCAACTAAACCGGATATCTTATAGGTGACCAAAGCAACGATGATCGCCAACAAAAAGTACGATATATAATCACGGAAAAACAGCCAAACGGACATAGCAAACCCACGCTTGAAAAGTATTAACGGATCATACCACATATTTGTAAGAAATCTTGAGGTGGCTGTTGCAAGCAAAATTCCAAAAACGCCCCACTCATTAGCCGTGGCACCCCATACTCCGTCGAAACAGGTCATAAAAATTTTGCCGAAGAGAATAGACAAAACTATATTTAATATAGCGGTAAAAAATGTCATATATTGACCATAAACAAATAAGCCGTAGGAATCTTTAAAAATCCAAATTGTGTTATGCATACCTTTTACAAACAAATTTACGGCAATAATAACAACAATAATATTTGAAAGTAAATATTTTTCACCAATCCAAATCTTAATAACATCGTTTATCAAGACGAAAACGCCTATGCTTCCAAAACTGAAAAACCAAAAAGCCATCAAATTGATGCCACTGAACACTTCGTAACTGTGTTTTTTATCGCCTTCGGCGTTGAGGTTACCGACGCTGGGATAAAGATTGCCGAACATTTGAGATAATATGGTTGAAATCAAGGTTGTAAACATCACATAGTTTGAATAAAGTCCGGTAATCGCAATACTGCAAATTGCGCTGATAATGGTGTTGTCTGTGCTGTTTACCAAAATAGTGCTGACCTTGGTAATGAATAACGCTTTAACATCCTTTGCAATCTTTGTAATTGACTTTTTGTCAAGTTTATCCTTACCTTTTTCGGATTTTAAGTATA
This sequence comes from Clostridia bacterium, assembly GCA_024404195.1. Classification (GTDB taxonomy): domain Bacteria; phylum Bacillota; class Clostridia; order Oscillospirales; family Acutalibacteraceae; genus UBA737. The sequence continues at coordinate 1,938 of JAKSQJ010000002.1, forward strand.
GATATTTCTTATCAACATATTTTGAAACAATAAAGTTATTTAGGAATATAAAGAAGGATTCAACCGCCAAATAAAGATAAAATCCGAGTGCGGTTTTATGCCAAAGAACGAGGGCAACAACCTGAAATACCGTTCTTGAGATATTGCAGATTTCTTTAACGGTTTGAACAATATAATTTTTTTGGTCGGAAACAAGTAACTGCGATTTATATGAATAAAAATATGTAATTGAAGTATTGAACAAATAAAAAAGATATATATAAATTAAGTCATCTTTAACGGGGCCGGGGTCTTTTACGATAAATTTTAAGAACGGTATGAGAATTGCACCTGCCACCGCCACCACTATTCCAATGATGGTGTAAGACTTTCTGTATAAATCCATTAAGGCGGTTATTTTTCCTTTGTCGTTTTCCCGCAAGGGTTTATAAAGCGCAAATCCGAGGGCGGAGCCGATTCCGAGTTCTGCCAAAGATAAAACGGTTAAAATTTCACCAAAAAGCCCGTTTACACCTAAATATTCTACCGCGAGAAATTTAATAAATATAGTTCTGCCAACAACTTTAAGTATGAGTTCAACTGCCTGTCCGCCAAGGCCGAACACAACATTACGCATTGACTTTTGCGTTCTTGTTTTTTCCATATAACACCAACATTATTTTGATAATACTTTTTTGAAAAACGCCGTTCGGCGTTCAAGCAATACTTCTTCGGAGTATTTTTTAGACCTATGATAATTTTCAGTCGCGCAAAGCTCGGTATATTTTTTGTTTTCTATCATATAACAAATCATATCGCCAAGCTCTTTATAATCTTTTCTTCTATGAACACAATCATCAGGCAACTGCTCGGGAACTGCCGTTCCGGCGCCGCCGATACATGGACAACCTCGGCTCATGGCTTCAATAAGCGCTCTTCCCAAAGTTTCCTGCAAACTCGGCATAACGAATATGTCAAGATTATCAATCCATTTAAGGACAGCATCGCCTCCGGGAAGAACTCCCGAAAATTCAATATTATCTATTACCCCTAAATCTTTTGCCATTTTTTCCCATTTTGTTTTATCGCCGTCACCCAAAAAACAAAGGGTGACATTTTTATGAGATTTAAGAACATTTTTAAGGGCAAGCATGGCAGTATCGTGCCCTTTATACCCGACATTTAGAGAGGCAATAAGACCGATACGAATAGGTGTATCGTCATTCATATTGCGGATTTTTTCTATCCTTTTATTGAACACTTCTTCGGAACAGGGCGAAATATTGGTATCGGAGCAACCCATATTAAAATGCTTGTTCGGATACCTTTTTTGAAGAAAACGCCTTGAAACATATAAAACATTTTGCGCTTTTCTAACGCATTTTTTCTCAATCAAAAACGATATCGGGGCATAAATCCTGCCTAAAAGGGAGCCGTAATTCCATAAATCGTCCCAAGTGCAGCCGACAACCTCTATCATATATTTAATGTTATGTTTTTCGGCAATTTTGCAAGCAAGATAACCTAAATTGCTCGGAAGACGGATAACGGCGCAGTCGGCTTTTTTCATTTCTTCGGTCAATTTTTTCTTAGCTTTTTTATATTCCTTAAGTCCTGAAAATGACATAAGATTCGGAAGACCGAAAAACGAAACATTTTCGCCGCTTGAAACACTGAACTTATCATTAATTGTTTCATCGTCGGTTTCCTCTATTCTGCCGCCTACAACAATTTCGTCAAAATAATTTAAGTATCTTTTCCATAAAAGGTCATAGGCAAAATGGCCGTAACTGTAATATATGTCGCCTTTTTTCCAAAAACGGTTGTCATGTATAAATATCATCTTCATATCTTCTATCCTCCATAACACGGTAGGTATATGCAAGTAAAAACAAAATCCAGAAAAGCGGTTGCCTTTGGTTAAGAAGCGTTGTGCTTTCAACTATAAGTGCCACAAAAACGGGTATAAAGTAAACGGAAGAATGTTTTAAATTTGTCCAGCACCAATAAACAAACAAAAGTGTCGGGCCAATACCGTAACAGAAAAGAACGCTGAAAATGGTAGAGTGAATTTCGCCCGAGGTATGTGCCATCCAAAACCTTTCAAAATATCCCTGTCCGGCACCGAAAATATTATATTGGGGATAAAGATATAACTTGTCAATATTTCTGTCCTGCCAAATGGACGAGCCTGATACCTCAGTTGCGGTGGTTGATGTTGAAAGGGTTTCTTTTTCAAGAAGCCGTGAAAACAATTCGCTTTTTTGAGCAAAGACAAGAACTTCGTCCCAATAAACAATAAGGACAATAACCAAAAGCAAAACGCCGAGTAAGGCGGTATAAAGCTTTCCTTTTCGTTCTTCTGTTTGCTCAAAAACGGGAGAAGCAATAAGAATAAGTATATATAAAACACCGAAAATACCGAACGCCAATAACAAACCCGTAGAAGCCGAAAGATAAAGAAGATATACGAAAGCGGCATAGTCAACAAGCCAAATACGGCACTTTACACCGTAAATCTTATCAATCATAAACATTGCCATTAAAAGAGCAAAAGCATAAAACGCCAGCTGGTTGGGGTCGTTAAAGGTGCCCAAATAGCGGTCGGTGGCCTCGTTGGACTCCATATAATATTTACCGAGCCCCAAAAAAGCTATTGCAACCTGAATATAAAGACAAATTCTGCATGTCCAAAATAGTTTTTTAATAAATTCTTTATTATAAAGCAAATATCTTGCAACAAGAACCAAGAAAAGATTGAAAATATAGTAAAGTGAGGAATACAAGAACTCGGTATTCCTGTAAAGAGAGAAGTAAATAAAATTGATAATAAAAACCCAAACACAAAATACAATGAGTATATAATCAAACTTTGATAAAATCAAACTGCCCGTTCCCAAATAATATAAAAAGAAGCAGAAACAAACCATAAAGACCGCATCACTCGGCTGAAAAGAGCCGGACTCAAATATGTAAAACGGCTTTAACAGTATATAGAGCAAAAACAAATACTGAACTATTTTAGGCGGATTAAACTCTAACTGTTTCGTTTTCTGTAATGGGCTGTCTATTTGATTCACTTGTCTTTTTCACCCCGATATATGCGATAATTTTACTGACATTGTTTTTTCTTTCAAAATTTTCAACAATATGTTTTCTTGAATAAAGTCCCATTTCTTTCTTTTCTTCAAAAGAAAGGGATAAAAATTTATAAACGGTATCTTTGATTTCGTTACGGTCTTTAACCTTAAAGAGATAGCCGTTTTTACCGTCAACAACGGCTTCTCTGCAACCTGCAATATCCGAAACAAGCAAAGGTCTGGCAAGAGCGCCTGCCTCAAGAAGCACATTTGCCATTCCCTCATGATAGGAAGGAAGAATAAGGCAGTCGCAGGAGGATATGTAATCTTTTATATTGGTATGATAACCGTAATAGGTTACATTTTTAAGCTTTGTAAATTTTTCAAAGGATTCTTTATATGTGTCCTCAAAATCACCTAAAAACTCAAAGGAAACCGCCTCGTTTTTGGCGTCACATTCTTTAATAACAGGATAAAGGTCTTCAATTCCCTTTTCCTCCATCAAGCGCCCGATATAAAGAATTTTCGTTATGTAATTTTCGGGATAATCTATGGGCTTAAATTCCTCGGTATTTATTCCCGCACCGTTTAAGACGAGGGTTTTTTCTTTTTTGCAAAGAGAATTGTTTACAAAAATATCCCTGTCCTCGCTGTTCTCAAAAAACAGACCTGCGGCATGGCGGGAGGACGGCTTATAAAGGGCTTTTATTATAGTTTTGATAATTCCGCCGTTGTAAAAAGCGGAGCCCGTTCCCGTAACATTTATATAATACGGTATTTTCTTCTTTTTCATTGCAATTCCGCCGTAGATATTCGGTTTTATGGAATATGTAATGGCAAAATCGTATTTTTTCTTTGTTAATCGTTTATATGTTCTTAAAAGTTTAAGGTCGGCAAAGGGATTAGTGCTTCGGCGGTTAAAGGAAACATCTATCGGGTTAATTCCCATATCCGATAAATCTTTTGTGTATTCGTCCTTCGGAATATAGGCGTCTAATTTGTAACCGAGCTCCATCAGTTTTTCAAGGAGTTCTTTTCTTGTAAGAATTAAGCTTCTTGCATCTTCGGCAATAATAAGTGCTTCGTGAAGGTCTTTATGCGCCGTGTTCTCGTCTTCCTTAATAAATACCGAAAAGAAGGTCTTAAACATAATTCCGATATCAAAAAGAACATTAAACTTTTTGAGCGCATCAAGATTATAGCGCATTTTATCGGGCAGGATTTCGTTTATATAAACCTTATCGCAGTCCTCGGCATTGGAAATAAGCTCAAATTCGTCCTTATACTTTATGCTTGCCATAGAGGTAATTCCTGCGGGAAGAAGAAGCGTTGCCAACATTTCATCGGTGTAACTTGCAACATATTTCGGCACTTCGGGACGGGTCCCGACAAATGACATATCACCCTTTAATATGTTGAAAAGCTGGGGGATTTCGTCAAGGTGGAACCTTCTTAAAACCTTGCCGACCTTTGTTATCCTCGCATCGGCGCTGACGGTTATCTGAGAGCCCAACTGTTCGGCGTTTTTAACCATTGTCCGAAATTTATAAATCTTAAAATGCCTGTAATATGTAGTAATTCTTTCCTGCTTAAATAAAACTCCGCCCTTTGAATCAACCGCAATCGCAATAGAAACAATAATGATAATCGGAGATAAAATAAGGGTTAAGATTAAAGCCGCAGTAAAATCAAATATTCGTTTAAGAATAATGCTTAACGGTCGTTTGCATAACAGGTCATAATACTCTTTAACGGCATCGTTTTTCATTTCGCTTGGAAGTTTATCCCAAGAAAGCATAAAGTCACTCCTAAAACCGAATGATTATTTAACCGAGTTATATACCTCAATAAAGGTATCAATAACGGTTTTCTGGTCCTCAAAGGACAAAGTAGAATATAACGGGAAGGAAATTTCGCTTTTGTAAATATTATATGAATTAGGATAGTCGTCAATATTAAATCCTAAATCCTTATACGCCGTCAAAAGAGGCAGCGGCTTATAATGAACATTTAATATAACGCCCTTTTGAGCGCAAAGCTCAATAATTTCGTTTCGTTGTTCAATTGTAATCGGGAATGTTGCGAGATAAAGGTGACAGTTGCTTTCGTTTATGCCGTCAAAATGGATAATTCTAAGGTCAAGAATATCCTTAAAGGCATTTTCATAGTTTTCAACCAATGCCTTTCTATGGGCAATCATATCGGCATATCTTTTAAGTTGGGAAACGCCGAGTGCTGCCTGAATATCGGTCATATTGCACTTATAGCCGGGGAAAACAATATCATATTCCCAAGCTCCTGCCTTTGTTTTGTCAAGGGCGTCCTTGTTTTGTCCGTGCAAAGAATAGAGCATAAACTGCTTATAAAGATAATCGTTATCAATGCCCTTAACAGTTTTCCAAACGGCAGCACCGCCCTCTGCGGTTGTGAGATTTTTAACGGCATGGAAGGAAAAACAGGTGAAATCCGCAAACTGTCCGCTACTTAAACCGTTTCTTTTTGAGCCGAGCCCGTGCGACGAATCGGCAATAACCGCAATACGCCCAAGCGCCTTTGATACATCGTTATTTCCGGCGCTGAATAAATGCTTTTTGCTGTTGACAACGGAGTAAATTTTATCGTAATCGCATATTCTTCCGCCTAAATCAACGCTTATTATCGCCTTTGTCTTTTCGGTAATTGCGTCGCCGATTTTATCATAGTCAATTTCAAAAGAACCGGGAGCGGTATCAACCAAAACAATTTTTGCGCCGACATGGTGAATAACCGATGCTGAAGCGGTATAGGTGTATGCCGTGGTGATGACCTCATCGCCGGGACCTATGCCCAAAACCCGCAAAACGAGTTCCATACTGACCGTTGCGGAGGAAAGGCAAATTGACCTGTCAACACCGCAGTAAGAAGTCAGCATATCTTCAAATTCTTTTTTCTTGGGACCTGAAGTAATCCAACCGGATTTTAACACTCCGATTACTTCGTTGATTTCCGCCTCGGTTATATCGGGGGGAGAAAAAGGTATCATTTTCATAGTATCACCCTTTTTTATTTATAGGTAAACGAATTATTTTTCGCTTGGATTTTTGGTAATATCGGGATTAGCGCCATAACGACCGTAACCGTAGTTCTGATAGTCGTAGTTGTAGCCGTATTTACTGTATTTTCCGTAACCGTTATATCGGCCGTAGGAAATATATGCGCTTGAAACCTCGTTGAGAACGGCGCCTAAATTTTCTGCGGTGCTGTAAGATAAATAGTTAAGAGTTGCCTTAACCTTTTGCGAAGATAAATAGTCGCAGCGGATAACCGACATATAGGCATCGCAGAAGTTTGCAAGTGTAACGGCTTCGGAATGGGATTCACCCGGAACAATATCAACTATTACATAGTTATACTCAGACTTTAAGGTATCTAAAATTTCTTGGGTTTTAACCTTATCCAAAATAGTATCCTGACTCAAAACAAGCAGGTCAACATTTGAGAAAAGGCGTTTGATACCCGGTAAAACGCCGTTCGGCTTTTCATAAGCCATAGCATCAAGAATATCAACAGTTGAATGTTTTCCTTTTTTGCCGGAAGAACTCTTTTTGTTTTCGCTTGAGCCGGAGCGGAAAACAACAAGAATTGATTTTTCGTCATTTCCCGCAAGTGTCTTTGCATAACCGGTTGCGATGCTTGTTCTGCCCTCGTGTTCAGAGGTGGAAACGCAACCGATAATCTTATAGCCGTTCTCCTCAATGATACCGAGTGTTCTGTTCTTAATGGTTCGCATTGACTCAATAAAGCCCTTGCTTCTGATAACGGTTTTGAATCTTTCGTGCTCTTTTTTGCCTTTGCCCTTAACGAGAGGTATTTCGCAAAGATGGTTTTGATTAAGGACATATCTGATATCGTTTTTGGAACAAACTGTTTTTCTGCGAAGAACATAAACGCAGATAAGAACAAGACAAAGCGCTATTGAGCCGCCGAAGGACAGCAACACCCATTTGACATAGTCTAAAGTGTTATATGGTTCCGTCGGCATTTTAGAGGGGATTTTAACCTCCGCCTTAATATCGCCCAAAACATTCTCGGCAACACGCGGATAATTCCGAAGCAGAGAATCGGCAACATTTTTTGTTTCGCTCGGGTCGGTGCCTTCTACCGTGATTTGAAAATAGTTTGTTGCAGGGGAGGAAACAGCGCTGATGGAGCAACCGATTTCGTGACCCAATTCATTTGTAACTATTTCTCTTAAAACGCCCGAAGTAAAAATAGACGGAAAGGATGTTGAAAGTTGAGAGCCGAGACCTTCTCGGTTGGAATACTGATATATTGCGGTTCCGTCGGCATTGCTTGACTTTACAAGCGGAGTTGCCAAAAATGTTACAGACGATTTATACATCGGAACATAGGTTAGCTTGGAATATGCAAAAACAGCACCGGCAACAAGGGCGGAAAAAGCCAAAGAAATTGCCCAAAACCTTTTAACGCCCAGCCAATAGTGGCGCAAAAAATTAAGAAAGTCAAACTCGTCTTTTTTTGTTGTTCTTTTTCTGGTTTCCATTTGATTTTTAGCCAATTAAATCACTCCCATCACATAGGTTATTCAAACGATTGCATTTTTGTTTTGATGCTTCGCTTGAAAGCACCTACCTTATTGAAGACGCAACCGAGGACCTTTTCACTGCCTATGTTATCAATGGTATCGTTAATGGCATCAACTTCGGTATAATCCTGCGCTACGACCAGTAAAACGGTTGAAACATACTCCGAAATCATTTCAGAGTCGGAAACCAAGCCGCAAGGCGCACTGTCAAAAATAACGAAATCATACATTTCTTCAAGAGTTTTTATAAATTTCAAGAACTTTTCACTTCTTAAATATTCAAGGGAGTTCTTATAACTCTTTTTGTTTCCGTAAAGATATACCTTGCTTTCCTTGTCAAACTGAACTGTTTGGTCAAAGTCAATATCGCCTTTAATGTATTTTGCAAGGTCGTGATTTTCCTCTGAACTGAAACCTTTAAATCTCTTATGAATGGTAGGGCGCTTAAAGTCAATATCAACAAGCGCTACCTTATTGCCCTCTGCGGCTAATGCGCAGGCGAGGTTTGAACTGACGGTGGTTTTGCCTTCGTTTTCAAAAACACTCGTTATAAGAACAGATTTAAGGTCGCTTGTTCTTTTTAAGCTTTCAAGCTTAATTGCCATTTGGCTGAAGCTGTGATTGAAAAGATAGCTTGTCGTATGGTCGGAGAACAGGAAATAATCCTTATCGCTCTTTTTATCATGTTTTTCTTCATAAACAACGCCGAATGCTTCGGAGCCCAACAAATGCTCAAAATCACTTTCGTTCTTAACGGTGTCACGGAAATATGAAAGAATAACAATTAAAAGTATTGCAAATATACCGCTGAAAATAGAATATTCTATTTCAAGAATAAGGTCGGTAAATTTATGCGAAGCAATGATATCCATATGCGGATTTTTGACTATGCTGAATATAACGCCGGGGAAACATTCCTCCGCCAGCTGCTCCTGATTGTCAAGAATGATTCCCAATTCTTCGTATGCTTTGTTAGGATCATCGCAGGTGCAGGAAACATGAACAAAGTTAGTGTCGGTATATTGCACCGAATAAACATGGGATGTAAACGGTTTTCCCGTTTTTTCGGATACAACGCTCAAAAAGGTGGGGTTTGAGATAACATCACTGACCTTATTGGCAAGCTGAATGGAATCCGATACATTTTGCGATGCTGCGGCAACGCCGTTTCGGCTGGTGTTTACCGAAATGGTCATTGAACTGCTGTATTCTTTTTTTTCAAAATAAGTGCAGTAAACACGGGAGGCCGAGAAACCTATCCAAATTGCAAGAAGAATAAAAATAATATTCTTTTTAAGGTCCTTAACGGTAGTGAACAGGTTAAAATATATAAATTTTAATTCTCTCATCTGTTATCACCTACCACTACGATTATACGGCTGAAGCCGTCGGGAGAGTTATCGTCATTTCCGACCCGATATAATACCTCGTAAGAGCCGTCCTTGTTCATATCAAGCGCTGAGTCGTCTATTTTGATGTTATTTTTGTTTGCGGTTGTATTCTTTATGTAAGATTTGAAATCGGGCTTTTTATCACCTTTTTTAACATAGATGATATAGTCCTTCAACTCAATTGTATATTTGAGCGGTTCGGGGAAAACATATAACCTGAAATTGATATCAAGTGTCGTTCCGTAATAATTGCTTACCTTGGCTTGTGCCTTGTAACTTCCGATTTGACGGTTGCTGAAATTGTTGGAAATAATCTTAACCCTTGAAGAGATATCACCGCTGAATTGGTCCTCGGCGGTAAGCGGGAAACGGCAAGTCCTGTCGTTAAGATAAAAAATACCGCTTGTTTTGGCATAAATCCTCGGACCTATGTAATCGGTGTAGATTATATCCTTTGTAAGCTTTGTGATGTTTTTATCGCTGTCTATGGCAACAAAGGTGATTTTTGATTTGTTATCGGTCAAGAAATACATACGCTCAATGGCGATATTATCTATTTCTCCGTCCTGCGCATCGGTAGCGGTTACATATTTAAGAAGCTCCTCATCCTTAGTATCACAGGTAACCTCAAAGATTTCCTTTTCGCATTTTATTTCGGGAGCCACATCAATATCGGATAAAGTCAAATAAAGTCCGATACGAAGAAGCGTTACCACAACGGCAAGAACTGCCACAATCCATCTGAAAATTTTCATAAAACTTTTGTTACCACCTTACGCTGATTTCTTTTCCCGTAATAATTTTTTCGGGGTTTTCAAAAAACAGTTTTTCCGCATAGGATTTGGAAAAATTGCCGTAAATCCACATAAACGCTTTTTGCAGGTCGGTGTTGCGATATGTAATATCGTGCGCGTCACTTGCAACAACCGAGGCAAATTCATTTTGAAGAAGAAAGCAGGCAAATCGGGCGGCATTTTCGCCGTGCAGACCCGCCAAGCTTGAAGTATTCACCTGAAAAAGAGCGCCTTTTGAAAGAACCGTCTTAACAAAGTATTCGTCAGTTCTCAAAAAAGTATATCTTTCGGGGTGAGCGATTATCGGCTTATAGCCGAAATCCTTTATTAGTTCAAGTGAAAAAATCATTCGGTCAAAATCGTCATGAAAATCAAACTCAACCAAAAGATAATCGGTGTTGTTTACCGTTAAAAAGTTATTTTCCTTTATTTCCCGTAAAAACCGGTCACTGCAAAAAACTTCGCTTCCGAGCAGAAGCTCAATGTCAATATCCTTTGCTTTTTCTCTTAATCTTTCATAAGAGGAAATAACATTCTTCTTATCAAGATATCCTATTCTCGGATTATAAAAATGAGGGGTCAAGACGATTTTGTTTGTTCCTGTTTTCTTAGCCAAGCGCAACAAATCCAGCGACTCCGCAAGGGTCGCCGAACCGTCATCCGTTTTAGGTAAAATATGGCTGTGAATATCTATCATAACTGCCTCAAAATTTATATATTCATATGTAAGTATTATATAATCAAATAAAGTATATCATATTCACCGAAAAAAAGCAAGAAATTTCTGGCGGTTTGTGTAAAAACAACAAAAAAGACCTCCGAAAACGGAGGTCAAAATGTTAAATAAATATCAAACCTTAATTGTTCTTCAAAAGGTCAAGGGCTTCAATATAAACGCCGGCGGTCCAGCCCATCATGGAAGGCATTGTCTTATGTCCGTCAGAGCTTTCGTCGGCAATATCTATACCGCCCGTTACAACATTGTATTTTTCCCAAAGGTTGCCGGTTTTTTCAAAGTTTCTTTCAATTAAATCAACATATTTTTTGGCAACTCTTTTTGCGTCCTCAACATAGCCGTAACGAAGCAAACCGTTATAAACAAGGTTTTGCATCGGAGACCAGCCGTTCGGATACTGCCACTGATATGTATAACGGTCGGCGTCATACATTTTTTCGGTAACGGCAATACCGTAATCGGTTTCAAGACGGTGAAGATTATCTTTAAGCGCCTTTGCCTGCTCGTCGTTAAGCATACCGAGTGTCATAGCATAAAAGCTTGCGCAGGTAAACTTATCGCTTATTACATCATTTTTGAAGTCATAATCATAAAAAATGCCGTCTTTAAGCATATATTTTGTCATAAGCGCCTTGCGGTTTTCGGCTTTCTTTTCCCATTCTTCCTTACCGTCAATGCCCAAAATTCCGCAGAACTTTGCCATATTCATTTCAAAGCCGTAAAGAAGGGAATTAAGCTCAACCGAGCAGAAATCTTCAACATGGAAATCAAAACGGGGGTTAATATCCCAGCCGCTTTCGCAAATTGCAACATACTGCCAAGCGAGTTTTTCGTCAGATATGCCGTCGGGACGGTTTCCTATTCTCTCAAGAAAACCAACATTCATTCCCTCGTCAACAGCCATTTGTCTGTTACCCGTATATTGATTAAGACCGATTGGCGACATTCTCTTTGTCATCCAAAAGTCATACTCTTTAAGCAAAACGCCGTATGCCTTTTTAAGCCACTCTTTATCCTTTGTTGCGGTATAAACATCGTCAACCATCATGGAAAGGAAGGGGGGTTGAGAGTTATGGAGATAGTATGTTCTGTTTCCGTTTGGCATAAACCCGTATTTTTCAACAAGGAAAAACATATTTTCGGTGTTGTTTTTTGCCTGTTCCACCCAACCTTTGAGGATAAGTCCTCTGTTAAGGAAATAAGTATCCCAATAATACATCTCTTGGAAATGGTCGGAAACGGTTGGAACATTATAGGGATTCGGAAGACCTATAAGGGTGCCGTTGTCCTCGGGATTACAGCGGATTGTTTTCGGAAAATTTTCGTTAATAAACTTTTGAATATCGGGCATTTGAGCGCTCCCCTTTTGTAAAATCACAGTAATATTTTAACATTACGGCTCATTATTGTCAAACAAAAGATATAAAAATAATTGACAAAATGCAAAATAGGTGTTAATATGGTTAAAATAATAAATGCGATGAAGATATTAAGCTTTGCTTTTATTGCTTTTCAGAGAGTCGGCGGCAGGTGAAAGCCGATAGGTCAGAAGCAAGGCATCTCACATCTGAGCAGGAAGCCGGAAATTTAAGTATGGCTTTCCGGGTGAGCCCGTAACAGCTCGGGAGCTTGTTTGAGCTTCTTTGAGAGGTTGACACCGTGCAACAATGTGGGTGGTACCGTGGTTAATTTTTTGTTAATCATCCCGCAGAAAGTTTAGGACTTTCTGCGGATTTTTCTTTTTTCGGAGGTATTGTTATGAGAAAAATTAAGATTATTGACTATTCCTTAAAAGCGCTTAGCGACAAAAACTTGCTATTCAGGGAAAAGACGGCTATTGCCGAAAATGTGGATAATTTCGGGGTTGACGCAATAGAGCTTCCCGCCGCTCAAAACATCAAGGAAGATGCCATAATTTACGGAACAATATCCTCGGTTGCTCAAAACAGTGAAATTTGTCTTCCCGTCGGCTTTGACGAGGAGAAAATCGGCGAGGTTTTTGAGTGCATAAAGAGTGCCAAAAAGCCCTGCCTTCAGGTTGCGGTCCCCGTTTCAACAACGACCATGGAATATACCTATCACTATAAAGCCGATAAAATGCTCAAAAAGGTTGACTCCCTTGTTAAAGCGGCAAAAAAATACTGCAAAAATATAGAATTTGTCGCAATGGATGCAACAAGAGCCGACAAAGAATATCTTACCGAAATAATAAACACCGCAAAAAACGCAGGTGCAACGGCTGCAACCGTTTGCGACGATGCGGGAATTATGACCCCCGAAGCTTTCGGTAATTTAATAAAAACTCTTACCGAAAAATGCGACCTGCCGATATATGTTAAGGTGTCAAACGAGCTTAATATGGCGGTGGCATGCGCTTACTATGCCGTTCTTTGCGGTGCGAGTGGAATAAAGGCGTCCGTTTCGGGCGAAAATGAGCTGAAAACCGCCGATATCGCCGCCGTTTTGGAGGCGCAAAAGGATGCTCTTCAAATATCCTTTAATCTTAAAACAACACAGCTTAAAAACGATATCGGTAAGCTTAAAAAGGTTGTTAAAAAAGTCCCCGAAACGAGCGAAACAAGCGCTTCGGACGACGGGCTTTTAATCAGTGCCGAAAGCACGCTTGCCGACATTGAAAAGGCGGCAAAAGCATTGGGTTATGAGCTTTCGGGCGAGGACATCGGAAAGGTTTATAAATCCCTTGTTCCTTTGTTTGAAAAAAGAACAGGTGTCGGAACAAAAGAGCTTGAAGCAATAATAGCCATCGTGGCAAATGAGGCGCCCTCAACCTACCATCTTGACACATATAATATAAATATAAGCAATGTTTCGTCGTCTATGGCAAATGTTGTGCTTAAAAAGGACGATACTTTACTTGCCGGAATTGCAACGGGCGACGGCCCTATTGATGCCGCTTTCTTGGCTATTGAGCAGGGAACGGGACTTCATTATGAGCTTGACGGCCTTGAAATTTCGGCAGTTACCGAGGGTAAAGAGGCATTGGGCTCCGCCGTTGTCCGCCTTCGCAGCGAGGGTGTTCTCTATTCGGGAACGGGACTTTCTTCCGATATTGTCGGAGCAAGTATAAGAGCATATATCAACGCCCTTAACAAAATCGTATATGAGGAGGGACTTGCTTGAAGATAGTATTCTCAACAAAAGACCATAACGAAAAGTCCTTTGTAGAGCTTTGTAATTTTACAAAATCCTATAACTGCGCCGGTTTTGAGATTTTTGACGCAAAGAGTGAACAAAAATATCACAGCGACAGTATTTTCAGAAATAATCTTGTAAATGCAGGTAAAAGAAAGCTCTATAACAGAGGAATTTCCATTTCGGCGATTTCCTTTCCCTATGCGGTTGAAAGGGACGATGTTACCGCCGACCAGATATTGAGTTATGTTGATTTTGCCGTTGTTTCGGGTTGCGAAAATGTTATTCTTTTTATAGAAAATGAGCCCGATATTGAAAAGTTGACGGAAAAACTCGCTTTGGCGGTAAAAAAGGCGGAGGATAACGATATTTCCGTTCTTTTTGAAACAAAAAATTACCTTTCAAATTCAAAAAACATCCTTAAAATAATAAACCATATTTCAAGCGCCGCTTTGGGTGCCGCCTGGAATATAAGAGAAACATATTTTGAGGCAAAAGAAACCGCCGACGAAACGATAGGAATTTTAGGCGCTTATATAAAATATGTGCGTTTAGGTGACCGAAAAGACGGCGTAAATACCCTTATAGGTCAGGGAAAATTACCGTTTGACGAGTTTTTGGATGCTTTGGCTTCGCTTAATTACGATTCTTTCGTTTGCGCTCTTTGGAATGACGAAATTACTGATGCGGATATTGTTATAACGCATTTTGTAAACTTTATTTCCAGTGTTAAAGACGAGCGGAAAAATGCTAAAAAACTCTATTATAACCGTGATAAAAGCGGAACATTTCCGTATAAAAAATATACCGTTGTAGATAAAACTTTTCCCCAAGTTCTTGATGATATGGTGGAATGTTATCCCGACCAATATGCCTTTAAGTATTCAACCCTCCAATATAAGAGGACTTACAGCGAATTTCGTAAAGATGTTGATAAGGTTGCGGCGGCGCTTATTTCAATAGGTGTAAAGCCGGGGCATCATGTTGCGGTTTGGGCAACCAATGTTCCCGAATGGTTTTTAACCTTCTGGGCGGCAACAAAAATCGGCGCCGTTTTGGTTACCGTTAATACCGCTTATCGCATAAACGAGATTGAATATCTTTTGAGGCAGTCGGATACCCATACCCTTGTTATGATAGAAAACTGCAAGGATATTAACTACGGCGAAATAATAAGTGAGCTTTGCCCCGAGCTTAAAACCCTTAAAGCCGGTGAGCATTTATACAGTAAAAAACTGCCCTTCCTTAAAAATGTCATTACCGTCGGCTTTGATATGGCAGGTTGCCTTAATTGGAACAAGTTTTTGCTTCGTGCCGACAGTATTCCAAAAGCGGAGGTAAACAGGCGTGCCGCTATGGTTAAGCCCGACGATGTTGCGAATATGCAATATACATCGGGAACAACCGGCTTCCCGAAGGGCGTTATGCTTACCCACCGAAACATTATAAATAACGGCAAGATAATAGGCGACCGTATGGACCTTTCAACCGCCGAGCGCATGATGATTCAGGTGCCGATGTTCCATTGCTTCGGAATGGTGCTTTCAATGACATCAATGATGACTCACGGCGGAACATTATCACCGCTCCCCTATTTTTCGCCGAAGTCATCTCTTGCTTGCATAAACGCCGAAAAGATTACCTGCTTTAACGGTGTTCCAACTATGTTTATTGCGATGTTCTCTCACGAGGACTTCAAAAAAACCGATTTTTCATATATGAGAACGGGTATTATGGCAGGGTCTAACTGCCCTCCCGAGCTTATGAAAAAGGCGGCAAAGGAAATGAATATGCGAGAAATCCTTTCGGTTTACGGTCAAACCGAGGCGTCCCCCGGTTGCACTATGGGCGAGGTAAACGAGGATTTGGAGCATAGAACAGAAACCGTCGGAAGTGCTTTTCCGCTTATTGAATGCAAAATCATTGACCCCGAAACGGGCGAGGATTTGCCGAACGGTCAAAGCGGCGAATTTGTTGTCCGTGGCTTTAATGTTATGAAGGGCTATTATAAAATGCCCGCCGCAACAAAACAGGCGATTGATAAGGAAGGTTGGCTCCATTCGGGCGACCTTTGTATGAAAACCGAGGACGGCTATTATAAGGTAACGGGCCGTCTTAAGGATATGATTATCCGAGGCGGAGAAAACATCTATCCCCGTGAAATTGAGGAATTTTATTTAACCCATGAAAAGATAAGGGATGTTCAGGTTGTCGGCGTTAAGGACGAAAGATACGGCGAAGAAGCATGTGCATTCATTATATTAAAGGAAAACGAAACCTCAACCGAAGCCGAAATGCGAGAGTTCGGTATGAAGCATATAGCAGGTCATAAGGTCCCCCGATATTTTGTATTTACCGATAGTTTCCCGATGAACGCCGCAGGAAAAATCTTAAAATACAAAATGAAGGAAGATTTTGAGAAAAATCTTTAAAAATTACCACTTGACAAGTATTGTTTCGTGTGATACAATTTATCAGTAAATTGAATACCTATCAAACAAAAGCTATGATGAAGACGGAAAATTTATTGTAAAGCTTTTAGAGAGTCGGGGACGGTGGAAGCCCGACAGCCGGATATTTTTTCTTATCACTTCTGAGCCGAAAGGACGAAACAGCAGTAGTTCTTTCCGTGTGGGCTACGTTAACGCATACGACTTGTTAGAGTCTGAGGGGCACAGTTTTGTGCAATTTGAGTGGTAACGCGGGTTTAATTTTTAACTCGTCTCAAGGTTTCTTGGGACGGGTTTTATTTATTTTCGGAGGTAATTTATGAGCACACAAAATCCCATGTCGCAACTTTTGGATATTGCTTTTCGTATTAGAGAAATGCGAGAAATTATGGGTTATTCCGTCGCCGAAATGGCGGAAAAAACCGAGGTTTCCGTTGAGCAATACGAAAATTACGAAAACTGCAAAACCGATTTGCCTTTTACATTTGTTCATAAATGCGCACTTGTTTTCGGAATTGAGCTTACCGAACTTTTAGAGGGCAGAAGCGCCAAGCTTTCTTCCTATACCGTAACAAGAAAGGGCAACGGTCAGCAAACCGCCAAGGAAGACGGTATTGATATTGCAAACTTAGCACCCGAATTCAGAAATAAAATAGCCGAGCCATACTGGGTTAAGTATGATTATTCCGAGGAGCTTCAAAATAAGCCCATTCATTTAACTAACCACAGCGGTCAGGAATTTGACCTTGTTGTTTCGGGCTCTTTGATGGTGCAGGTAGGCACAAATACCGAAATTCTTAACGAGGGCGACAGTATTTACTATAATTCTTCAACACCTCACGGTATGATAGCCGTCGGCGGAAAGGATTGCGAATTTTTGGCAGTTGTTCTTCCGGGCGAGGACGAGCAGGAGGAAACTATCCGCACAAGTATTGCCGCCGCAAAACCCTCTAAAAAGTTGCTTTGCGAAAAATTCGTTAAGACAACCGAGGACGAAAACGGCGCTTTGCAGGATATTAAATTCGTTGATACCGATAAGTTTAATTTCGGCTTTGATGTTGTTAATGCTATCGCAAATAAATACCCCGATAAGCTTGCGATGGTGCATATTGACAGAAACAAGAGGGAAAGACAGTTTACCTTTGACGATATAAAGAGAGAGTCGGCAAGATGCGCTAACTATTTTACAACTATGGGCATCAAAAAGGGCGACAAAGTAATGCTTGTTCTCAAAAGGCATTATCAGTTCTGGTTTGCTATGGTAGCACTTCATAAAATCGGCGCCGTCGCAATTCCCGCAACATTCTTACTTAAAGAGCACGATTTTGAGTATAGATTTAATGCCGCCGAAATTTCGGCTATTGTCTGCACTGCCGACGGCGATGTTGCCGAAATTGCCGAAAAAGCCGCAAAAAAATGCAAAACCGTTAAAACCAAAATCATGGTTGGCGGAAATAGAGACGGTTGGCACGATTTTGATAATGAATATAAGGTTTATTCAAGCCATTTCCGCAGAAGTGCCGATACTCCCTGCGGTGATGACCCTGCAATCATCTTCTTCTCCTCGGGAACAACGGGCGAGCCAAAAATGGTTGAACATTCTCATACCTATCCGTTAGGTCATTTCGTAACCGCTAAATATTGGCATTGTTGCGAAAGGGACGGTCTTCACTTCACCATTTCCGACACCGGTTGGGGTAAATCCCTTTGGGGAAAACTTTACGGACAGTGGCTTTGCGAGGGTGCCGTATTTGTTTATGACTTTGACCGCTTTGACGCTTCTGATATTTTGCCGATGTTCAAAAAGTATAATGTTACAACATTCTGCGCTCCCCCTACCATGCTTCGTATGATGGTAAAAGAAGACCTTACAAAATATGATTTTTCGTCTGTTAAGCATATGACAACCGCAGGCGAGGCGCTTAATCCCGAGGTTGCAAAGCAGTTTAAGGAAGCAACCGGACTTACGATTTATGAGGGCTTCGGTCAAACCGAAACCACCCTTACGGTTGCAAATCTTGGCGGAACAAGGACAAAAATCGGCTCAATGGGCAAACCTTCTCCGCAATATGAAATTGACATTGTTGACCATGACGATAAGCCGGTCGCAAACGGCGAAACGGGCGAAATCGTTATAAAACTTCAAAACGGCAACCCCGTCGGTCTTTTCAGACAATACCTAAAAGAGCCCGAAAAAACCAAAGAGGTAAGAAGAAACAACCTTTATCATACGGGCGATACCGCTTGGCGAGATGAATCGGGATATTTTTGGTATGTCGGCAGGGTTGACGATATTATTAAATCGTCAGGTTACCGTATAGGGCCGTTTGAAATTGAAAATGTTATTATGGAGCTTCCGTATGTTCTTGAATGCGGTGTTTCCGCCGAGCCCGACGAAATAAGGGGTCAGATTGTTAAGGCAAGTATCGTTTTAACAAAGGGAACAAAGCCGAGCGAAGAACTCAAAAAGGAAATCCAGAATTATGTTAAGAGCCATACTGCTCCTTATAAATATCCCCGTCTTGTTGTGTTTAAGGACGAGCTTCCGAAAACCAATAACGGAAAAATAATGCGCAGTTTACTGTAAAAAACTGTTGACAAATAGGAATTCTTGTATTATACTTTGAGAATAAAGGCAAAGACGAAGAGGACTTTATTATTCCGAAATTTAGAGAGATAACGGTTGGTGAAAGTTATCGGTAGGGTAATTTGGTTGTAACTTCTGAGCTGAAGGGAAGAAAGCATTTTTGCAAGTAGAGCCCTTTCGTGTAGGCTGCGTTAATGCATACGGCTTGTTAGAGCCTGAGTGGCACTTTTTTGTGCAATTTGAGTGGTACCGCGGGTGTATTTTGATATTTTTTACGCTCGTCTCAAAGTATTAAGCTTTGGGACGGGTGTTTTTTCGTTTTTTGTCCCGAACAGGAGGTTATGGTATGCAAGAAATAAGCAATCTTGATTATAAAATCAAGGAAATGGCGGGGCGTATTAAAGAGCTTCGTGAAATTGAGGGCGTTTCTCCCGAAGAAATGGCTCAAAAAACCGATGTTTCCGTCAGTGAATACCTTTCCTGCGAAAGCGGAGAAAGCGACTTAAACTTTGCATTTCTTTACCGTTGCGCATTGGCGCTTAATGTCAATGTTACCGATATAATTGAGGGTCACAGTCCTACCCTTAAGGCATTTACCGTTACAAAAAAAGGCAAGGGTCAGGAAATTGCGAATGCTCACGGTATGACATATTACAATATGGCTTATGCTTTCAAAAACAGAATTGCCGAGCCGCTTTATGTTAAATCAAATTACGACGAATCAGCCCAAACGAAAGAAATTGAGCTTACAACCCATGAGGGACAGGAGCTTGATATTATAATTTCTGGTCAGCTTCGTGTTCAGATAGGTGAGCATAGCGAGGTTTTAAGCGAGGGCGACAGTGTTTACTTTAATTCCTCAACCCCCCACGGTATGATAGCCGTCGGCGGTAAGGACTGCGAGTTTTATGCCATTGTCCTTAATCCTACGGGGGAACCCATTCCCGAGCTTATTCCGACAAAGGCGATTGAGTTTGAAAAGGAAGTAAAGCAGGATACAAGCGACAGAGTTTACCGCAAGTATGTTGATATCGTTAAAAACGATAAGGGAACACCTACATCAATTAAATTTAAGAACACAGATAAGTTTAACTTTGCCTTTGATGTTGTTGACGAAATGGCAAACAAAAACCCGAATAAACTCGCCATGCTTCATATTGACCGCAACGAAACAGAGAGAAGATTTACCTTCCTTGATATGAAGAAAGAGTCGGCAAGATGCGCAAACTATTTCAGTTCTTTGGGAATTAAAAAGGGCGACAGAGTTATGCTTGTTTTAAGGCGTAATTATCAGTTTTGGCCCATAATGTTAGGCCTTAATAAGTTGGGCGCTATTGCAATTCCCGCAACAAGCCAACTTCTTCCGCATGACCTTGAATACAGATTTGATAAGGCGGGAGTTACCTCTATTGTCTGCACTTCGGACGATAATTCCCCCGATTCCGCCGACACTGCCGCCGCTACATACGGTAAAATGAAAAACAAGATTATCGTAGGCGGTAAAAGAGACGGTTGGAGAGAATTTGATAAAGAATATAAGCGCTTCAGCTCAACCTATGAGCGAACAAAGGATTCTCCCTGCGGCGATGACCTTCTTCTTATGTTCTTTACTTCGGGAACTTCGGGTTATCCGAAAATTGCCGCTCATAACCATAAATATCCTTTCGGACATTTTGTTACGGCTAAATATTGGCATTGCTGCGACCCCGACGGACTTCATTTTACAATTTCCGATACGGGCTGGGCTAAGGCAATGTGGGGCAAGCTTTACGGTCAGTGGTTCTGCGAAGCCGCAACCTTTGTTTATGACTTTGACCGTTTTGATGCATCAAAGATAATGCCGATGTTCGCAAAGCATAAAATAACAACCTTTTGCGCTCCGCCTACTATGCTTCGTATGATGATAAAGCAGGATTTATCAAATTATGATTTTTCGTCCGTTAAGCATATGACAACCGCAGGCGAGGCACTTAACCCCGAGGTTTATAAGCAATTTAAGAATTTGACGGGACTTCATATTATTGAGGGCTTCGGTCAAAGCGAATCTACCATGATGATAGGCAATCTTCGTGGCGCTCCGCATAAAATCGGCTCAATGGGTAAACCCTGCCCGATTTATGATATTGACCTTTTGGACAGCGACGGTAACCCCGTTGCCATCGGTGAAACGGGCGAAATTTGCGTAAATGTTAAAAACGGTGCGCCCTGCGGACTGTTTACCGGTTACTATAACGACCCCGAAAAGACCGACGAGGCAATTCACGACGGTTATTACCATACCGGCGATACCGCTTGGAAGGACGAGGACGGTTTCTATTGGTTTGTCGGCAGAGTTGACGATGTTATTAAATCATCGGGCTACCGTATAGGACCCTTTGAAATAGAAAGCGTTATTATGGAGCTTCCCTATGTTCTTGAATGCGGCGTTTCCCCCGAGCCCGATGAAATAAGGGGACAAATTGTTAAAGCAAGTATTGTTTTAACAAAGGGAACTAAGCCGACCGAGGAACTTAAAAAAGAAATCCAAAACTATGTTAAACAGCATACCGCTCCTTATAAATACCCCCGTCTTGTTGTGTTCAGAGATGAACTTCCGAAAACAACAAGCGGTAAGATAATGCGAAATAAGCTTTAAGAGGGCGTTTATGAAAATATCGGTTATTCAAATGGATGTTAAGCTTAATGCTCCCGATATTAACTTTAATAAGGCGAAAAAACTTATCAAAGAAGCGGTAAGTGAGGACCCCGATGTAATCGTTTTGCCCGAAACCTTTAATGTCGGCTTTTTTCCGAAGGATATAAAAAGGGAATTTTGCGATATTGACGGAAAAAGGGTAAAAGAAGAAATCGGAAAACTTGCAAAAGAGTATAATGTTAATATCGTTGCCGGCTCTGTTGCGAACATAAAAAACGGTAATCTTTATAATACCGCCTATGTTTTTTCAAGGTCGGGCGAGCAAATAGCCGAATACGATAAAATCAATTTGTTTTCGGCTATGGACGAGGATAAATACTTTAATAAGGGCGATAAAACCGTTCGTTTTTATCTTGACGGGCATCCCTGCACACTTATTATTTGCTATGATATCCGCTTCCCCGAAATTATAAGAAAAGCAACGGCAAATGAGCCGACTGACCTTTTGTTTATCTTATCCGAATGGCCGAAAGTCAGAATAAACGAACTAACCGCTCTTGTTACCGAAAGGGCAACGGAAAACAGAATGTTTGCCGTTTGCTCAAACTCCTGCGGAAAGGCAAACGATGTAAAATATGGCGGAAATTCGGTTATTGTTGACCCGCTCGGCAATATTCTCATAAAAGCAGAAGAAACCGAAAGCATCATAACCGCAAACTGCGATATACAATAAATTTTAAGTAGGAATAAACAATGCGAGATTATAAGCGACTTACAATAATATGCGGACATTACGGAAGCGGTAAAACAAATATCGCCGTAAATATGGCGTTAGAGCTTTGCAAAATCCGTGAAAATGTTGCCGTTGCCGACCTTGATATTGTTAATCCTTATTTCAGAACAAAGGACAGCGAGGAAGATTTTAAGGCAAACGGAATAAAACTTATTTGTTCGCAGTTTGCAAATACAAATCTTGATTTACCGTCGCTTCCTGCCGATTTATATTCAATAACCGATGATAAGGAAACCTCGGTTATTCTTGATATCGGCGGTGATGACAGGGGTGCTTTTGCTTTGGGCAGATTAAGCCCCGAAATAATCAAAGAAAATAACTATGATATGTATTATGTCATCAATAAATACCGTCCCTTAACTCCCGATGCCGAGTCGGCTTATGAGATAATGCTTGAAATTGAAGCGGCTTGCGGAATTAAGTTTACGGGAATTCTCAACAACTCAAATTTGGGCTCGCAAACTTCGGCGGAAGATGTTCTTAATTCTTTGGAGTTTGCGGATAGATTATCCGAAATTTCTTCTTTGCCTGTTAAAGCCACCTGCATAGAAAAACGGCTTGAAGACGAGCTTAAAGATAAAATTCCAAACTTGTTTTCAATGAAATTGCAAAACAAAATAATAGACGGTTAATAAACCGATTATTGTGTTAAAAATTTTGAGGACTTGACAGCGAAATGTTGCCTTAGCTCTTAAAAGTATATAAATTGAAAGGAAAGATGATTATGGCTAAACTTACTTTTAAAACAGATAATTGTAAGGGCTGCGGACTTTGCGTTGATGCTTGTCCGAAAAATCTGTTGCTTTTGGCGCAGGACAAAATAAACAAAAAGGGACATCATCCTGTTGAAATTTCAAATATGGATGAATGCATAGGTTGCGCTTCCTGCGCTGTTATGTGCCCCGACTGTATAATAAAGGTAGAAAGGTGATAAATTATGGCAGACAAGGTTCTTATGAAAGGTAACGAAGCGATAGCCGAAGCCGCTATAATCGCCGGTTGCCGTCACTATTTCGGATATCCGATTACACCGCAAACCGAGGTTGCCGCATATATGGCAAAGAAGATGCCGAAAATCGGCGGAACATTTTTGCAGGCAGAAAGCGAAATTGCGGCTATCAGTATGGTTTACGGCGTATCCTCGGCAGGATACAGAGTTATGACCTCTTCTTCATCCCCCGGAATATCCTTAAAGCAAGAGGGAATATCCTATCTTGCTGGTTCCGACCTTCCGGCACTTATTGTTAATGTTCAAAGAGGCGGTCCCGGACTCG
Organism: Clostridia bacterium; assembly: GCA_024404195.1. Lineage (GTDB taxonomy): Bacteria > Bacillota > Clostridia > Oscillospirales > Acutalibacteraceae > UBA737. The sequence continues at coordinate 25,395 of JAKSQJ010000002.1, forward strand.
GCGGTATTCAACCCTCTCAGTCGGATTATTTTCAGGCAACAAAGGGCGGCGGACACGGCGACTATCATTTGATAGTTTTGGCTCCTGCCTCCGTTCAGGAAATGGCAGAGCTAACAATAAAGGGTTTTGACCTTGCCGATAAATACAGAATGCCGACAATGCTCCTTGCCGACGGCACTATGGGACAAATGATGGAGCCGGTATCTCTTGATGAGTATTCCGACATTAAAACATTTGATAAGCCCTGGGCAACCAACGGAACAAAGATGAACAGAGAACATAATATTACAAACTCTTTGTCGCTCGTTCCCGAAGAACTTGAACAGTTGAATATAGCAAGATATGAGCGTTATAAAATTGTTGAAGAAAACGAAACCATGTATGAAGAATACTATATGGATGATGCCGAAATCTGCATTGCGGCTTTCGGTATTGCGGCAAGAGTTTCGCTCCATGCAGTAGAAAAGGCAAGAAAAGAAGGCATAAAGGTCGGTATGATAAGACCTATAACTCTTTGGCCGTTCCCGAGCGCACCGTTCAAAAAAGCGGCTCCGCATCTTAAACACATTATGTCGGTAGAGCTTTCTATGGGACAGATGATAGAGGATGTTAAACTCGCTTGTGAATGTTGTTGCCCTGTAACCCTTTGCAACCGTGTCGGCGGTATGATTCCCGACCCGTTGCAGGTTCTTGAAAGAATTAAAGAAGTCAATAAGGAGGTAAACGGATAATGGTAGTATTTGAAAAACCGCACGCACTAATTGATGTGCCGCTTCATTATTGTCCGGGTTGTACTCACGGTATAGTGCATAGATTGGTAGCCGAAGTAATAGACGAATTAGGCATTGAAGGTCAAACCATAGGTATAGCACCTGTTGGCTGTTCCGTTATGGCTTATAATTATTTTAATTGCGATATGATAGAGGCGGCTCACGGCAGAGCACCGGCAGTTGCTACCGGCGTTAAGCGAGCAGACCCCGATAACAATATCGTATTCACCTATCAGGGTGACGGCGACTTGGCATCCATCGGAACTGCCGAAACAGTTCACGCCGCCGCAAGAAACGAAAATATAACCATAATCTTTATAAATAACGCAATTTACGGTATGACCGGCGGTCAAATGGCTCCTACCTCGCTTCCCGGTCAGATAACCCAGACCTCTCCCTACGGCAGAGACCCGAAGCTTTGCGGTTATCCGATTAAGGTTTGCGAAATGCTTTCCGAACTTGACGGCCCCGAATATTTAGAGCGTGTTGCCGTAAATAATGTTAAGAATGTAAGAAATGCCAAAAAAGCCATTAAAAAGGCGTTCCAAAATCAGATAGATAAAAAGGGATTTTCTCTTGTAGAGGTTATTTCAACCTGCCCGACCAACTGGGGACTTACTCCTAAAAAGGCTCTTGAATGGGTTGACGAAAAGATGATTCCGTATTATCCGCTCGGCGTTTATAAGGATAGAAGCGCCGCACAGGACGAAAAGGAGGAAGGTTAAATGACTTCGCAGTTTTTGTTTTCCGGTTTCGGCGGACAGGGTATCTTGTTCGCAGGTAAATTTATGTCATATAAGGGTATGACAGACGGTAAAAATGTATCATGGCTTCCCTCTTACGGCCCCGAAATGAGAGGCGGTACCGCAAGTTGCAGCGTTGTTGTCAGAGATAAGCCTATCGGCTCGCCGATAGTTGCTTTCCCCGATACTCTTATTGCTATGAATCTTCCGTCGCTTGATAAGTTTGAAGATTCAGTTCAGGAGGGCGGAACAATATTTATTGATTCAACCCTTGTTGAAAGAAAGGTAAAGAGGGATGATGTAAATGTTTATTACATCCCTGCTACCAAGCTTGCAAACGATAATGGTATGCCTACTCTTGCAAATATGATTATCGTAGGCAAAATTCTTAAAGTCAGAAACGAATTTAACGAGGAAAGCATTAAAGCGGCTCTCGGAAAGGTTGTTTCCGCAAAGCATGCAGATTTATTTGATGTAAACCTTAAAGCATTACAAATCGGCGCTTCTTATGAGGGCTGATACTGAAAGGAAGAGTTTTTTATGGAAATTAAAATTATCAAAAAGCAAAATCCTACCTTAAAGCCGGGCGAAGAATACGGCTTCGGACGAGTATTTACCGACCATATGTTTGTTATGGATTATGACAGCGAAAACGGTTGGCATGATGCCCGTATAGTTCCGTTTGACAGAATTTCAATCCATCCTGCATCAACCGTTCTTCACTACGGCGCAGAAATATTTGAGGGACTTAAAGCATATAGGCGTGCCGACGGCGGCGTTCAGCTTTTCAGACCTATTGAAAATATCCGCCGTATGAACAACTCGGCCGAGCGTCTTTGCTTACCGCAGATTGACGAAGATATGGCTATGGATATCCTTACAACCTTTATTTCTCACGAAAAAGAGTGGACTCCGTCCGACCCCGGCACTACACTTTACATCCGTCCGTTTATGTATGGTAACGATGAACAGCTCGGTGTTCATGCCGTAAAGCATGCAACCTTTATGATAATCGCATCACCTACCGGAAGCTACTATAAGCAGGGCTTCCAGCCGGTTCGCATTATGATAGAAGATACCGATGTCCGAGCAGTTCGCGGCGGAACAGGTTATGCTAAATGCGGCGGTAACTATGCCGCAAGCACCCGTGCAGGCGAAAAGGCAGAACAGCAGGGCTATTCTCAGGTTCTTTGGCTTGACGGTGTTGAACATAAGTATGTTGAAGAAGTAGGCGCTATGAATGTTATGTTCAAGATTAACGGCGAGATAGTAACTCCGGCGCTTACCGGTTCTATTCTTCCGGGTGTTACAAGAAAGTCATGCGTTGAGGCTCTTAAGAAAGAGGGTTACACCGTAAACGAGCGCCTTTTGAGCATTGACGAGTTAGCAGAAGCTATGAAAAACGGCACCTTAGAGGAAGCTTGGGGTTGCGGAACTGCCGCAGTTATTTCACCGATTGGCGAGCTTTGCTATAAGGGTGTTAAATATGCAATTAACGACGGTAAGATAGGTCCTGTTACCCAGCACCTTTACGATAAGCTTACCGGTATTCAGTGGGGCAGAGTTGAGGACGAGTTCGGTTGGACTTATCCGATTGACTGATAGCTGAAAAGCAGTAAAAAACGGAGCGCAGAAAGATTTTTCTGCACTCCGTTTTTTTAAGGTTTTTAATTAAACTGTTCGGCATACCTGACAGTTTCCATAGCGTCTTTTGCGTATTTATCGGCACCGATTTTTTCGGCATATTCGGGGTTTAATACCGCTCCGCCGACAACTGTTTTGCAAAACGGCGCTTTTTCGTGTATTAGTTTTATCGTTTCCTCCATTGCGGGAACTGTTGTCGTCATAAGTGCGCTAAGTCCCAAAACGGGGGCTTTTTCTTTTATTACGGCATTAAGTATCGCTTCGGGCGCAACATCTTTTCCAAGGTCAATAACCCTAAATCCGTAATTTTGCAAAAGAAGCTTAACGATGTTTTTTCCAATATCGTGAATATCGCCCTTAACCGTTGCGAGAACGACGGTGCATTTTGTAGATTCGCCCGATTTTACGGTGGCTTTTATCTCCTCAAAGGCGAATTTTGCCGCCTCGGCGCTCATAAGAAGTTGAGGCAAATATACCTTTTTTTCTTCAAAATCCTTACCCACATTATCAAGAGCCGGGATAATGTCATCATTTACGATTTTTAAGGCATTTTCGTTTGCAAGACGCATTTTCGTTATTCTTTTTGCATCATCTTTTAGTCCCTTTATAATGGCATAAGAAAGGGTGATATTTTCGCTTTTTTCGGCGGTTTTTATCGGTTTTTCCGCCGTCATTATCTCTATGGCGGAATTTGCAAAATCAATGTAATTTAAACAGTTTTCGTCCTTACCTTTAAGCAAAAGGAAGGTTTTATATGCCTTCATCATTTCGTCGGAATTAGGGTTCATAATAGCCGCCGAAAGTCCGTTTTCAAGGGCGAGAGTAAAGAAAATTCCGTTAACAAAATCCCTTTTGGGAAGACCGAAAGAAATGTTTGAAACGCCAAGCGAGGTATGGCAACCTAAATTTTCCTTTATCATTTTAAGCGCCTTTATTGTCTCGTTTGCGCTGTTTTGGTCGGTGGAAACGGTCATGGCAAGGGTATCAAAAACAAGGTCGTTCTTTGAAATACCGTATTTTTTTGCCTCTTTTACTATTTTTTCGGCAATTTTGTATCGGTCCTCCGCCTTTTTCGGAATACCGTTTTCGTCAAGCGTCAGGGCAACAATTACACCGCCGTATTTTTTGGCTATCGGGAAGATTTGTTCCATAACTTCCTTTTTGCCGTTTACGGAATTTATCATGGCTTTTCCGTTATAAACCCGAAGCGCTTTTTCCATAGCGATAGCATTAGAGGTATCAATCTGCAAAGGAAGAGAGCAAACCTCTTGAAGCGCCGTAACGGTTTCAAAAAGCTTCTTTTCCTCGTCAATATCGGGGATACCGACATTAACATCAAGAATATGGCAACCCTTTTCCTGCTCGTTTATACCCTCGTTAAGAATATAACCCATATCGTTTTCCATAAGGGCAAGTTTAAGCTTCTTTTTCCCCGTCGGGTTAATTCTTTCGCCTATTAAAAGCGGAATATCGCCGAAATATGCGGTATTCATATAGGAAGATACAACCGTTAAATTTTTACTTATTATCTCTTTCGGCTTAATATTTTCGGTCTTTTTAACTACCGCCTTTATATATTCGGGTGTAGTTCCGCAGCAACCGCCCAAAAGACCGACACCTTCCTTTGCGCAAGTCAAAAGAACATCGGAAAATTCTTCGGGCAGGACATTGAATACGGTTTTGCCGTCCTTATCCTCGGGAAGTCCTGCATTCGGCTTAAATGCAACGGGTGTTGACGAGCATTTTAATATTCTTTCAACAACGCCTTTAAGTTGCTTTGGTCCTAAGGAACAGTTGACTCCGATAACATCGGCGCCCAAACCCTCAAGCATACTTACCATAACCTCGGGGGTAGCGCCGGTCATTAACTTTTCGTCCTCGCCGTAGGCATTGTAAACAAAAACGGGCAAATCGGAGTTTTCCTTAACCGCCAAAACCGCCGCCTTTGTTTCCAAACTGTCGTTCATCGTTTCAATAACGAAAAGGTCAATATCTTTTTTGGTTGCTATGCGGACATTTTTCGCAAAAACCTCAACCGCATCCTCAAAATCAAGGTCGCCGTACGGTTTTAACATTCTGCCCGTAGGTCCTATATCAAAGGCAATAAATTTTTCCCTTTTTCCGCCCGATATTTTTTTGGCTTCGTTTGCGTTATCAATAGCCGAGTTTATGAGATTTTTTAGGGTTTCGCCGTCATATTTAAGGCAGTTTACCCCGAAGGTATTGGTCGTAACGATGTTCGTTCCGCTTTCAAAATAGGATTTATGAACATCTATTATATCTTCTTTATGGCTTAAATTCCAAGTTTCCGTAGCCTCGCCGGGTTTAAGTCCCCTTGCTTGAAGCAAAGTTCCCATTGCGCCGTCAAGATATGTAATATTTTCTTTAATATAGTCAAGAACTTTCATTTTTTGACACCTATTATTGCAGTAACCGATTTTGAAGGGGTCATAAGCAGGTTTTCGCCTAAACTTATGCCGATGTTTTTGTTCATCTGCAACACCTTAAAAATTTCCCTTTGAAACGAAAGGGGTAAATCTCCGTAACCGGGAGAAAAACGGGGTCTTGTTTCCCCGAAATCGCTTTTTATTGCGTCTGCAAAAACATCGCAGAGCTTTTCAATTCTTTCGGCGCCTATCGCCCCTAAAACAACCGATTTTGCAGGGGAAACGGCGGCATATTTTTTTATAAGGCGGTCAATTTCAAGCCCGACCGTTGCGGCAAAAATAACGCAGGTATCAAGTCCTGCAAGATTTTTTGATAAATCCTTGCTTTTTAACTCGCAAAAAGGAAAAATAACCGTATCGTTTTCAATATGAATATCAAAAACGGCATAGCAAACCTTATAGGAAAGCGCACTTTTTGCCTCGTCAAGACAAGAGCTTATTATATTTTTTGTATTTTGGTCGTTCTTTGCGCCGCAGTATCTTGATGCCTCGTCAATATCAACGGGAATATCCTTTAAAACCTCGGCAAAATCCTTTGTTTTAACCGTCATTTTCCTATTATAGCCGATAAATTTCGGTTTATTGTTTCGGCAACATCGGGCTTGTTCATTGAATAAATATGAACATTTGTAACCCCGTTTGCAAAAAGGTCAATAATCTGGTCGGTGGCATAGGCAATACCCGCCTGTTTCATGGCTTCGGGGTCGCCGCCGAACTTATCAACAATGCTTCTGAACCGCTGTGGCATAAGCGAGCCCGAAAGTTTTATGGCTCTTTCAACCTGATTTGCATTTGTTATGGGCATAATTCCCGCAACAACAGGTGCGGTTATACCTGCTTCCCTTATCTTATAAAGGAAATTATAGAGAAGATTATTATCAAAAAACATCTGGGTAGTCAAAAATTCACAGCCGCAGTCAATCTTTTCTTTAAGATGCAAAATATCGTCTTTTTGATTTTTGCTTTCGGGGTGAATTTCGGGATAACAAGCGCCGCCGACCGTTATTTCGGGGGCAATTCGCTTAATATCTCTGATAAGGTCAGTTGCATGGTGATAGTCCCAAGTGCTTCTGTCCTCGTTTATTCTGTCAGCAGGAATATCGCCCCGAAGCGCCATAATATTATCAATACCGGCTTCTTTTATGGCTTTTATCTTTTCCTCAACGAATGCCCTTGAAGAAGAAACGCAGGTTAAATGCGCCAAAGTCGGAACACCGTATTTATCCTTTATATTTTTGGCGATATCAAGCGTATGCTGACTTGTTCCGCCGCCTGCGCCGTATGTAACGCTCATAAAGGTAGGTTTAAGTTTCGCTATTTCCTCGGTTGCAGTTTTAACCGACTCAAAGGAAGCGTCGGTTTTCGGAGGGAAAACCTCAAAGGAAACCGAAAGAGTATCTTTTTTAAGCAAATCAATAATTTTCATTTTGCACCTTCGTAAAAAATCACTTTTTCTTTTTAGGTCTAATAAACGACCAAAGAATAATAATTACCTGACCTGCAATTCCGAGTAAGAATATGAGAAGCATTGTTTTAATGTTTGACTTAAAATAGTAAAAGGTTGCGAAAACCGCAAGAAGCACCGACCAAATAAGCCCCGAAACAAAGTAATAATTTGTTCTTTTGTTAAACCAGATACTGTTAAGAACAACCGAAACTATTAAATCTATCGGCAAAGCATAAACAAAGTAAAGCCAGGAAAATTTAATATGTCCGCCGTTTATTATTACGGTTAAAACAAACATAAATAAAGCGACTGTCCAAATAAAAACATCAACAATAAGTTTAACGGCTTTGAGATTATGCTTTTTTTCGGGCACTTTTTCGTAAGGTTTAAGAATATCCTCCGATTTAACCAAATCGTCAAGCGAAACCGAAAAAAGCTCGCTTATTGAAATAAGGGCGGAAATATCGGGGATAGATTCGCCTCGCTCCCATTTTGAAACCGCCTTATCCGAATAATGCAGTTTTTCCGCAAGCTCTAATTGCGTCATATTGTTATAAACTCTTAAAGCGCTTATGTTTTTGGCAATAACACTCTTAATTTCCGACACCTTTTCACCACCTACTATATCAAGATGTATTATACTTTATTTTAATGTTTTTTTCAAGCAAATTTCTCCGTTTAAGTTTTTATATAATTATATCATATTCTTTAAAAATATGGTATAATTATTTCAAACACGCAAAGGAATATGATTTATGGAAATTTTTGAACAGTTATCAAACGAATTTAAGATTAAACCCGAACACTCAAAGAATGTTATCAAAATGCTTGATGACGGCGATACAATTCCCTTTATCGCCCGTTACCGTAAGGAGTTGACCGGCTCTCTTGATGACCAGATTTTAAGAGGGTTTTCGGAGCGCCTTTCCTATATCCGCAACCTTAATGAAACAAAGGAAAAGTATAGGGCAACCATAGAGGAGCAGGGCGCTTTAACAGAGGAGCTTGAAAAAGCCCTGCAAAATGCCGTAACACTTGCAGAGCTTGAAGATATATACAGACCCTTTAGACCCAAAAGAAGAACGAGGGCAACCGTTGCAAAGGAAAAGGGATTAGAGCCGCTTGCAACCGCCGTTTATGAGCAACAAGACGGCATAAATCCTTATGAGCTTGCAAAGGAATATATTTCCGAACAGGTTGAAAATGAGGAAAATGCACTGCAAGGGGCAAGGGATATAATCGCCGAGATTATCGCCGATGACCCGAATGTGCGAAAACGGCTTAAATATGTTCTTAAAGCAAACGGGTTTTTGGTGTCGTCCGCCGCAAAAGAGGAGGACAGCGTTTATGCCAACTACTATGAATATAAAGAGCCGCTTTCAAAAATCCCCTCGCATAGAATTCTTGCCATAAACCGTGGTGAAAAAGAGGAATTTTTAAAGGTAAAGGTTGAATTTTCGGAGGATTTGGCGCTTAATATCATCTTTTCCGAGCATATTAAGGGCGAAAACGAATGCGCAAACGAGGTAATTGAAGCCGCAAAGGACAGTTATTCCCGACTTATTTTCCCCTCGGTTGAAAGGGAAATGCGAAACGATTTAACCGAAAGCGCAAGTGACAGCGCGATAAAGGTTTTCGGCGATAATTTGCGCCAACTTTTAATGCAGCCGCCCGTAAAAGGTAAAGTGACATTAGGTCTTGACCCCGGTTACAGACACGGTTGCAAAACCGCCGTTATTGACGAAATCGGCAGGGTGCTTGATACGGGTATAATATTCCCCGTTGAGCAGTTCGGCAAGATAGAGGAAGCCAAAAAGGTTATAACAAACTTTATAAACAAGTATAATGTTGAGGTTATCGCAATAGGAAACGGCACCGCTTCGCATGAAACCGAGGTGTTTACCGCTAACCTTATAAAAGAACTTAACAACCCGAAGGTTAAATATATGGTGGTAAGCGAGGCAGGAGCATCGGTTTATTCCGCATCAAAACTCGCCGCCGAAGAGTTCCCCGATTATGATGTTAATCTTCGCTCGGCGGTATCAATAGCAAGAAGAACGGAGGACCCTCTTTCCGAGCTTGTAAAGATTGACCCTAAGGCAATAGGTGTCGGTCAGTATCAGCACGATTTGCCCCAAAAGCATCTTGAAGAAGCGCTAAACGGCGTTGTTGAGTCCTGCGTAAACTCGGTAGGCGTTGACCTTAATACCGCCTCGGCTCCGCTTCTTTTAAGGGTTGCCGGAATAAACAGCAGTGTCGCAACAAACATAGTTAAATTCAGAGAAGAAAACGGTATGTTTACTTCAAGAGCACAACTTAAAAAAGTGCCGAAATTAGGCGCAAAGGCATTTGAACAGTGCGCAGGATTTTTAAGGGTCGCCGAAAGCAAAAACCCCTTTGACCGCACCGCCGTTCACCCCGAAAGTTATGATGTTGCCGAAAAATTGCTTAAAAATTACGGACTTTCGGCGGACGATGTTTCGTCCCTTGAAGAAAGGGTTAATGCCGACGGAGTAGGCGCCGTTGCCGAGAAATTAGGCGTGGGCGAGCCGACACTTAAGGATATTATTTCCGAGCTTATGCATCCGGGCAGAGACCCCCGTGACGAATTACCCGCTCCGCTTTTGCGCACCGATGTTTTGGGAATGGAATCTCTGACACCGGGTATGGAGCTTATGGGAACGGTCAGAAATGTTATTGATTTCGGCGCATTTGTTGATATCGGTGTCCATCAGGACGGACTTGTTCATATTTCGCAAATAACCGATAGATTTATTAAACACCCGAGCGAGATATTAAAGGTCGGAGATATTGTTAAGGTTTGGGTTATTTCGGTGGACATCAACAAAAAGCGCATAAGCTTAACTATGAAAAAACCGAATTGAAAATAAATATAAACCAAAAACAATCGGGAGGGCTTTGCCCTCCCGATTGTTTTATACAATAAAAATTGATATTCATAGGATGGTCGTTTGTCGCCACCGTTGATTTGTTGCAGAATGAAGTTTTGTCTGACGAGGTATCGTCATGTAATACAATAAAATTTAATTATGCACAAAAATATAAAATGATTTAATATCGTTTCACAAATAGATATTAGTCTTTTATGTCGGAAAAATCCTTTAGCTCTATAATGGTATCGTTTGGAATACAGTTGAAGCTTCTGCTTTTTAATCTTAAAATTGAAGCGACTTCCTCTTTTGTTTTGTTAACAGCTAATATTTTGAAACCGTAATTAAAAATCAAATTTGACAAAGGAATAGATTGAGTGCTTCTTACAGTTTTGCCCAACTTAAACCATTTAACCTTTTCTTCTAAAAACTCGCCTATTTCAAAGTTTTGACCATAACAAATAAAAAGCAAATCGCTTGCATTTTTCCATACTGCCAAAGCAAGATATACTTTTTTATCTTTAAATGCTTCAGCTTTTTCAATGGTAGTATCATTAAAAGTTGCTTGCCAAGATTGTGCGCTAAAGCTCGCAGATTTTACTTCTAAATAGCAAGGTTTTTCTGTTGATAATTTGCAATCAAAACCATGTTTATCCACATTTACTAAATCAAATCCTAAGGTATATCCGGCTATAGAGTCTCTTAATTCGTTAATAAAAGTATCGGTGTCTCCCTTATGAAATTTTTCCTGAACTTTTTGAACATTTTGCAAAACTTCATGACCTTCAATCATAAATTGTTTATCAATTGGCAAAAAAGTCCCTTTGTTGAACAAATCTAAGTTTTTGTCTTCCATTTTTTTACACATCCTCAATTAAAATAATAACTATTAAAGTCAATTTCCTTTTTTTTCTTATCCAAAAAGCGGTTAATTCTAAATTTTAATATTTCATCTACCGACGGATTTATATTGAATTTTTCGCATTCTTTATAAACCTCACTTTTTGGATTTATTTTTTCTCTTATTTGAATTAATACATAACTAATATTTTTATTGTCTTCTTCGTTCACTTCATAAACTGCTTGTGCCAAAGATCCAGATCCTGCAAAATAATCTAAAACCACATCGTCTTTGTTAGTTGAAATTCTAATTAAAAACTTTAACATTTCCACCGGTTTTGGAGTATCAAACAAGTCATTGATTCCCAATTTTTTCAAATCGTTAGTTCCCTGCCTTGAAAAGAATCTCAACATTGACGGAACATTATCTTCAGATTCGTATAAATAATGCTTGCTATAGGGACGACCGTCTTTGAAACACAACCTGTTTTCTTTATATAATTGAATAAATCTTTTATCGCTGGACCAACCTCTTGTGGGCAACGGATCAAGTTTCAAATTAATTTCGGGAATATCGACGGCTCTCGGTTTGCCTGGAGTTGACAAATCAACTGCAAAAAAAATATTTCCGTTTTCATCAACATTTGAATAGTTTTTCAACCAAGTTATATTGTAATTATAACAATAATCTTTAATGATGGATTTTAATTTTTTATTTGCAACTTCAAGCCCTTCCAATTCAATTATTTTTTTAATTTCACTACTTAATTTTTCTATCATTTTTTTATCTTCGGGAATTTCCATGCGATTAATCACGAATTTATGCAATAGGTTTTTGTCTTTTGCAAAACACACAATGTATTCGTGGACGGTATTAATATGCTTGGCATTACTCCTTTGGGCTTGTTGAGTAATAAAAGTTCCGACGAAATTTTCCTTTTTGAAAACATCATCGCATATTAATTTCAAATTGGCATATTCATTGTCGTCTATGCTGATAAAAATAACGCCATCATTTTTTAGAAGTTTTCGTGAAGCAATAAGCCTTTTCCGCATAAAACTTCCCCATTCGTCGCTTGAATTTTTATCATTATAGCTTTTTTCTCCATTAGTGTTATAAGGAGGATCAATATAAATCATTTTGATTTTATCATTATATTTATCAAATGCCTGACTTGTCATGACTTTTAGATTATCGCCAACATAAATTTCGTTTTTCACGATATCACTCCAAATAATATTTTATAAAAACCCGACTTTTCTCACCTAATAAGTCCTACGGCTTCTTTTAGGTTTTTGACGGGGATAATTTCTATTCCGTCGGGAACGGATGTTAGCGCCTTATATGAGCTTTTAGGCATAATACAAGTTGTAAATCCCAAAGATTTTGCCTCTTTTATTCGGGATAATGCACGGGGCACTGCCCTTATTTCGCCCGAAAGTCCGACCTCGCCGAAAGCTATAACATTGTCGCCAATCGGAATATCCCGAAGTCCCGAAACAAGCGACATACAAACCGCTAAATCAACGGCGGGCTCGTCCAACCTCATACCGCCTACAACATTAAGGTAGGTGTCAAGGTTTGAAAAGAAAAGTCCGAGCCGCTTTTCAAGCACGGCTAAAAGCATATTAAGACGGTTAAAATCATAACCGTTTGCCATTCTTCTCGGGTTGCCGAAGCCGGTTGTCGTAACAAGTCCCTGAATTTCCGAAAGAATAGGTCTTGTCCCCTCAATAACGCAGGTAATACAACCTCCCGAAACATTATTTATTCTTCCCGAAAGAAGCATTGCCGACGGGTTTTCAACCACCATAAGTCCTTTATCGGTCATTTCAAAAACGCCGATTTCATTAGTTGAGCCGAAACGGTTTTTAATGGCACGAAGAATCCTATACGACTGATTTCTCTCGCCCTCAAAATATAAAACGGTATCAACGATATGCTCAAGAACCTTAGGCCCTGCAATATCGCCGCCTTTATTGACATGCCCTACGATTAAAATTGGGATTTCAAGGGCTTTTCCCGTGCGAAGAAGCATATTGGTTGACTCTCTGACCTGCACTAAACTGCCTGCCGACGAGGCAATTTCGGAAATTTGCATTGTTTGAATGGAATCTATCATTACGAGGTCGGGTTTTTGCGCCTTTATGTATTCGCAGACCGAAAGCGTATCGGTATCTGAAACTATGGTTACATTATCGCCCTCAACCGAAAGACGGGAAGCACGAAGCTTTATTTGATTAGGCGACTCCTCGCCCGAAACATACATAATATTAAGTTTATCGGAAAATGCCTTGCAAATCTGCAAAAGAATGGTTGATTTACCTATTCCGGGGTCACCCGAAAGCAAAACGACACTGCCCTTTACAATACCGCCGCCAAGCACTCTGTCAAGCTCGGAAATACCCGTAACATACCGTTGCTCGTCCGCAGAAGAAATTTTAGAAAGGGTTTTGGCGGAAGTTATATTTTCGGCGGAAACCGACAGGGGTTTTGAAGTGCTTTGCACCGAAAGATGCTCTTCCATACTGTTCCAAGCGCCGCAGCTTGCGCATTTTCCCGCCCATTTCGGACTTTGGGCGCCACATTCGTTACAAACGAAAACCGTTTTTTGTTTTGGTGGCATAAAATCAACTCACTTGTAAAAATTTTCAATTCCGTTTTCAATGGCAAACGCCATTTTGTTTTGATATTCTTCCTGCTTTAACAGTTTTAGGTCCTGATTATTGCTTAAAAATCCACATTCAACGATAACGGCAGGGATATTTGCATTATAAAGAAGATATGCCGCACTTGTTGCCTTTTTTATCACCCGTTTATTATCCTTTTGGACAAGCGAAACTACACTTTTTTGGATAAAATCCGCCAAATCTTTTGATTTATCATTATTCCCCGAATAAAATGTTTGTGTGCCGAAGGCGGCAGAGGTGGTATATTTATTTAAGTGGATACTGACGAATATCGCATTCGGGTTTTCCCTCATAATTTCAAGTCGGTTTTGCATATCGCTTCGCTTTTTATGGCGGATTTTCGTGCCCGAATCGTTGGTGGCGGTGTCGGTAGTCCTCGTCATAATCGTTTTATAGCCGTTAAATATCAAAAGACGGTTTAATTTTTTGGCAATAATAAGGTTTATATCCTTTTCGTTTGTGCCGTCTATGGCGACGGCGCCGCCGTCAAAACCGCCGTGACCTGCGTCAATAATAACGGTAGGAGCACTATTTTTTACCCTTGCCGAAGCGGTAACCGATTTGTTACTGCGAGTGGCAAAAAATCCGAAAACAAGCGCCAAGCCAAAAAATAAAATCGGCAAAAACTTTTTTATATAACCCTTCAAATCTATCACCCGAACATAAAAGATAATAGATTTTATTCAGAGCGGCGGCTTTTTATTACCGAATGGGGAATTATCCTATTTTTTTGATGTTTTCATCGTTTGTTTGCGAAATAATATAGTGCGGTCGGCGTTTTGTTTCGGAGTAGGTTTTTGAAAGATACTGTCCCATAACTCCGATACAAAAGAGTTGAATGCCGCCGATAAAAAGGATAAAACATATCGTTGACGGCCAACCGGCAACGGGGTCGCCGAACAAAATTTTCTTAAAGATTATAACGAGCATAACCAAAAAAGAAATAACGGTCATAATAATTCCGAACCACGAAGCAAGATTTAGCGGAACCTGCGAAAAATTGATTATGCCGTCTATCGCATACTTAAATAATTTCCAAAAACTCCATTTTGTTTCTCCGGCTATTCGTTCATTGTTTTCATAAGAAAGCCAATAGGTCTTAAAGCCGATCCAACCGAAAATGCCTTTTGAAAAGCGGTTTGCCTCGCCCATGGCGACAACGGCATCAACCATTTCTCTTTTCATAAGGCGGAAATCTCTTGCCCCGTCAACAATATCGGCATCGGAAAAGCGGTTAATAAGCTTATAGAACATTCTCGCAAAAAAGCTTCTTATTACCGGCTCACCTTTTCTTGAAACCCTGCGTGTCGCAACGCTGTCATAATCATTGTTTTCAAGCAATTCAAGCATATCGGGAAGAAGCGAAGGCGGATCCTGCATATCGGCGTCCATAACGGCAACAAAGTCCCCCGAAGCATTGGAAAAACCGGCATACATAGCGGCTTCTTTTCCGAAATTTCTTGAAAATGAAATATATTTAATGTTTTTGTTTTCCTTTGAAATTTCTTTTAATATTTTAAGGGTGTTATCGGTTGAGCCGTCATCAATAAAAAGCAGTTCGTAATCATACTTTATCTTTGACAAAACTTTTATGACTTCTTTATAAAATAAGGCGACGGTTTTTCCCTCGTTAAAGCATGGAACGATAAGCGAAATTTTCATATAAAAACCTCCTGCGCCTAAAAATAACACTTAAAGCAATCGGCGGTATAATACCGCCGATTACACATAATTAGTATATCATAAAAAAGTCGCTTTTTCAATAATGCGTTACGAATTTTTGCCGCTTACGATTTTTAAGTAGGCATTTGAGGTGATTTTATAAACAACCGCATAAAAAAGTGAGAAAATAAGGGCGGTCGCAAGGGTTGTAAATACGAGAAGCGCCGTATTTGTTATACCGAAAAGAATTAAGATTTTCTTAATAAGGGGAAAGGCAAAGGCGGTATGCATAACGGCAAAGACGATAGGCAGAAAAAAGACGGTCAGCATCTGCGAATTAACGCTTCTTTTGATGTCTTTTTTTGTCATTCCGATTTTTTGCATTATTAAGAAGCGGTCGGCATCTTCAAAGCCCTCGGTTATCTGCTTATAGTAAATGATAATTACTGCCGCAACAAGAAACATTATGCTCAACATAACCGCAAGGAAGAAAAATCCGCCGAATGTTCCGTAAAAGTCGTTTTTCTCCTGCTCGGCACTTGTAACGGTTAAACGGACATTATTGCCGTAACCTACCGCTTTTCTTGCGGTTTCGGCAAGTTCTTTAGTGATTTTTTCCTGCGTTTTAAGGTCTTTAACGGTATCAAATGCGTATTCATAATTATAGCTGATAAGAGGGTCTTCTGCGTTTTCATCTTTTACGGCAAGGGCGTTTGTAACATCGCTTAAATTATTAACAATAACAAAAAGGTTAGGGTTGACGGCAACATTTGAGGAGCCGTTGATTTTTAGTTTTTTAAGCTTTTTGACGGTTTTTATTTTAAGTCCCGAAATATCGTAATGCTTTTGAATTTTGCCCTTATGCGTTGCAAAAATAAGCGCCTCGCCCGATTTTAACTTTTCGTTTTTGCCCATCATTTTATTATAATCCTTAAGCGAAATAAAATGCAGAGTAACGATATCCTTAAAGCTGTAAACCGTTTCGTTTTCGCTGTCAATTATTATTTTGCCGTTATCTTTTAAAAGTCCCGAAACATAGATTTCAAAATAGTCCCAGCCGTTGTTTTTTGTGTTGTATTTTTTTGCGGCGGTATCAAAATCGCTTCGCAATTTCCCCGTTTTTTCTTCGCTTAAAACATTTCTGTAAGAGGTTGAAGCGTTAAACATAATATCCCTCGGATACCTGTTATTTAAGCTATCCTCTGAGCCGATAAAAAGGCAACCCGTTGAGGAAAGCATAACAAGAACCATAGTAAGAAGAATACAGATAGAGGCAAGTCCTGCGCCGTTTCGTCTCATTCTGAAGGTCATACTTGAAACCGAAACAAAATGATTTTTCTTATAGTAATATCTTTTGTTCTTTGAAAGAAGTCGGCAAAGCATAACCGAGCCCGAAATAAAGACGAGATACGAGCCGATTATTACCATAATAACCGCAACCAAAAACCATATCGCCGCTTCAATGGGACTTTCAATGGAAACCGCAATATAATAGGCGCCGCCCAAAATAACAAATCCCAAAATGCCTAAAAGAATATTGGCTTTCGGCGGTTTTTCGCCGAGATTTGCGCTCTTTGTAAGGTTAAGCGCACTGCTTGAGCGAATCTGCCTTATACTGTTGAGAAGAATAAGAAGAAAAATTCCCAAAAACAAAACAAAGGTTTTGATTATTGCCGAAAGGGAGAGAGAAAATGTGAATTTTGCGTTTTCGCCGATAAGCTTAATTAAGGAAAGTTCAAAAAGCTTTGAAAATGCGATACCGACAACCGTTCCCGAAACAAACGAAATAGCGAAAAGAAAACCGCTTTCAAAAAGCAGGATTTTACCTATTCCCTTTTTATCCATTCCGAGAATGTTATAAAGACCGAACTCTTTTTTGCGGTTTTTTATCAAAAATGAGTTGGTATAAAATAAGAAAATAACCGAAAATACGGCTATAACCCAAACGCCGAGCCCCAAAAGCGTTTTAAGCGATTCGGCTTTCGGTATTTCATCTATTATTTTTGCATCGCAAAGGTATGCCATAATATAGAACATCGCAACCGAAAGAACGCAGGTTAAAATATAGGGAAAATAGGTTTTCTTGTTCTTTTTTATACCCTCCGACGCAAGCTTCGGATAAAAGACGGTGTTCATTAGGCATTACCCCCTGCAAGTAGGGTTACGGTGTCGGTTATTTTTTGGTAAAACTGCTCGTTTGTGTCCTCGCCCTTGAAAATTTAATGAAAAACCTCGCCGTCCTTAATGAAAAGCACCCGTTTTGCATGACTTGCGGCACGGACCGAATGGGTTACCATAAGAATTGTCTGACCTTTTTCGTTTATGCTTGAAAATTGCCTTAAAAGCTCGTCGGATGATTTTGAATCAAGCGCACCCGTCGGCTCGTCGGCAAGGATAATGTGAGGGTTTGTTATAATCGCTCTTGCAACGGCGGCGCGTTGCTTTTGTCCGCCCGAAACCTCATAAGGATATTTTTTAAGCAGGTCAAAAATGCCCAAATCCTTTGCTATCGGCTCTAATCTTTTCCGCATTACCTTATAGTCCGTTCCCGAAAGGACAAGCGGAAGATAGATGTTATCTTCAAGGGTAAAGGTGTCAAGCAGGTTAAAATCCTGAAAAACAAAACCCAAATTATCCCTGCGAAAAGCCGAAACGGCGGAGTCCTTAATTCCCGAAAAGTCAATGCCGCCGAGTGTTATTGTTCCGGCGGTCGGCTTATCAATGGCGGCTAAAATGTTAAGAAGTGTCGTTTTGCCGCTTCCCGACTCGCCCATAATGGCAACATATTCGCCCTCCTCAACCGAAAAATTGACATTTTTAAGCGCTTCAACGGTGTTTGCGCCGAAACGGGTTCTGTAAACCTTTTTAATGCCTTTGGCTTCAAGTAAACTCATAAAAAATTACCTCGCTTTTTGCTTTTATGCCCCGATTATAACAAAAAAAGGCGATTCATTCCATTGAATCACCTTACATTTTCGGCTCAAAACTAACGGTTTTGTCACATTTAATCGCAAATTCCTGATTTTCTGCTTAAATCTATATAAACAGTCGTTCCCTTATCAAGTTTTGACTCTATATAGATGTTATGCCCTAAATTATCGCAAATTCTTTTGCAAAGATAAAGACCTATTCCGCTTGCTTTTTTATCGTTCCTGCCGTTAAGTCCCGTAAAGCCGTTTTCAAAAATTCTGGGCAGCTCGGACGGCAAAATCCCGATACCCGTATCGGATATTGAAAGAATATCGTTTTCGTCAAGCGCAACCGTTACTCCGCCCTTGTTTGTGTATTTAACGGCGTTTGAGATAACCTGTTCAACAACAAACGAGAGCCATTTTTCGTCGGTTAAAACCTGCTTTTTTGTATCGGAATAATTAAAGCTTAATTTCTTTGAAATAAACTGCGCCGAAAACTTTTTGACCGAGCTTTTTACCAAACTGTCTATATCGCAGTTCTTAAACACAAAGTCGGTTGTTTTACTGTCAAGGCGCAAAAAGGTCAAAACCATATTGACATAATTTTCTATCCTCAAAAGGTCGTAACTTAACCTTTTTGAATTTTCATTATCCTCATTTTGAATATTTAGGCGCATTGAGGCAATAGGCGATTTTATTTGATGAACCCATAAGGTATAGTAATTTATCATATTATCGTATTTTTCGTCCGACTGTTTTATGAAAATACGGTTATTTTCCTCTAATAACTCAATTATTTCCTTATAGGTTTCTTCGCAAAAAGAGGCGGATTTCGGCAGGGTATCAATTAAAACCGCCCCCGTTTTTTTGATTTTTTGAAGCTCATTATACCGCTTTAATTCAACAAAATAATCAATAATCAAGATAACGGCGCCTATACCGATACATAAAAACAAAGGATAAAGAATTGTGTTTACGGATATACCGTAAAGATAAAAGGTAAACCCGAAAATAACGGCAAAAACAAAAAAAGCGGTTATCGCTTTATACTTTTGTTTTAAGTATTTTATAAGCATAAATAACCACCCTTTTTTTATTTTATGAAATTATATATCCGACACCGAATTTTGTTGTAATAAACCCGTCAAGTCCGACATTTTCAAGCTTTTTGCGAAGCCGTCCGACATTTACCGTAAGAGTATTTTCATCAACAAAACTGTCGGTTTCCCAAAGTGCCTGCATAAGCGTTTCTCTGCTGACGGTTTTGCCCTTATTCTGCAAAAGCGTTAAAAGAATACGGTATTCGTTTTTTGAAAGGTCAATGTTTTCGCCTTTATAGTTTAATGTTCCGTCACCTAAATTAAGAACGGCGCCCTTATGCTCAATAATGCTTGAACTGCCTGCAAAATCATAGGTTCTTCTGAGAATTGCCTGAACCTTCGCGAGTAAAACATTTTTATCAAAGGGCTTCGGGATAAAATCGTCCGCCCCCATATTTATTGCATAAACGATATTCATATTATCCGAAGCCGAGGAAATAAAGACAATCGGAACAGAGCTTATGTTTCTTATTTCCCTGCAAAAATGGTAGCCATCCTTAAAGGGTAGGGAAATATCCATTAAAACAAGGTGCGGACAGTAGGCGGAAAATTCGCCTATGATATTTTTGAAATCGTTTACACCCGAAACCTCAATATCCCATGGCGAAAGGGTGTCCTTAATGCCCGTTAAAATGCCTGCGTCGTCCTCAACTGCCAAAACCTTATACA
This sequence comes from Clostridia bacterium, assembly GCA_024404195.1. Taxonomy (GTDB): domain Bacteria; phylum Bacillota; class Clostridia; order Oscillospirales; family Acutalibacteraceae; genus UBA737. The sequence goes on from JAKSQJ010000002.1 coordinate 45,211, forward strand.
TTTTCAGTTTTCCTCTTTATCAAAATGGACATCCAACTGATTATACGGAATAACAATATTTTCTTCGTCTAATATCTTTTGTATTTCATATAAAACCTCTCGGCGAACGGCGGCTTTTTTGGTGGAGTCGCAAAGGATTAAAATGCGGTAAAGTATTGAAGATTCGCCGAAATTCTCTGTTCCGAGGAAGCGACATTCTTTAACATCTTCAATTTTTTGAATTCTCTCGCAGTTATCGCCGAACAACTTATGTATTCTTTCAAAATCCTCGTCATAAGACAAAGGAATATCAACAACAAAACGGCTTCTTATCCTATGAACTTCGGTTATGTTGCGGTTACAAATCGTTGTTATGGAGCGGTCATTAAGGTCGCCTAACTTTGTAGTTGTAAGGTTAAAGCTTACAACAATACCCTCTCTGCCGTTTATTTCAACACATTCGCCTACCGTAAAAAACTTATCGGACAAAATATGTATTCCCATTATAACATCTTTAAGGTAATCCTGAAGCGCAAGACCGACAACGGCACTCGCAATTCCGAGACCTGCAATAACGGACATTAAATTAACACCGTTTATTTGGCAAATAATAAGAAAGCCGAACGCAATTACAAACACACGAATAACAAGAAAAAGCCGTCTTGTTATAATAACCTTCGGGTCCTGCAAGCTTTCAATTTTTTGAGTTATTTTCTTTTTATATTTGCCGAGAATGGCGCAAATAACAACGCAAACGATAAAAATAACACAGCTTATTATAAATCGGCTGCTTTTTAAGTAATTAAGAATTTCGGGCATATATTTCACCTTCCGATATTTTTTATCAATTATACCACAACAAATGATTAAATTAAAGTTTTTTTATTAAAATCGGGCGGCTTTTGAAAAAAACTATTGACAAAACACCCTATATAGTTGATAATATAATAGATATTATATAGTTTGGTGTGATGTTATGCGGGTTATAACGGGTTTGGCTCGTGGCAAACGGTTGATAACCGTGCCCGGTAACGACCTTGTCCGCCCGACAAGTGAAAAGGTTAAGGAATCTATATTCAGTTCCATTCAGTTTGATATTGAGGGCAGAAGAATTTTAGACCTTTTTGCCGGAAGCGGTCAAATGGGTATTGAGGCATTAAGCCGAGGCGCCGAAAGTGCCGTCTTTGTTGACTCTTCCGATGTTTCGTTAGGGGTTGTCAGGCAAAACCTTTCGGGAACCGTTTTTGAAGACAAGGCAAAAATCGTTAAATCCGATTATAAAACTTTTCTTTCAAGAGAAAATGTTTTTGATATTGCGTTTTTGGACCCTCCATATAATAAGGGAATTTTGAAAGAAGCATTGCCCCTTGTTTGCAAAGTTATGAGCGATTACGGTATAATTATCTGCGAACACGAATCAGAAGAAATTATGCCAAAGGCGGTCGGTGATTTTGCCATATACCGTGAGTATAAATTCGGCAAGATTAAGGTTACCGTTTATAAAAAAGGAGAAATGGCAAATGACTGAAAAAATTGCGATTTGTCCGGGCAGTTTTGACCCTATAACATTCGGTCATATTGATATTATTCAAAGAGCCGCCTTGATGTTTGATGAAATCATCGTGGTTATTATGAAAAACATAAGCAAAACTTCGGGGTCTTTTACTCCCGAAGAGCGAAAAGAGTTTATTCTTAAATGTGTCGGCGATATTCCGAATGTCCGTGTTGATATTTATGATGGACTTTTAGCCGACTATGCAAGGCAGAAAAATGCCTGTGCGATTATTAAGGGTCTTCGCGCCATGTCTGATTTTGAATATGAATTTCAGATGGCGCTGACTAATAAAAAGCTTAACCCCGAGGTTGAAACGATTTTCCTTACGACGAGTGCGGAAAATATGTATTTAAGCTCAAGTATGGTTAAGCAAATTGCAAGTATGGGCGGGGATATATCCGATTTTGTCCCTAAAGAAATACTTGGCGAAATTTCAAGTCGTTTAAGAAAAGATTAAAGATAAACGGAGGATAAAAAAATGACACTTGATGAATTACTTGAACAGTTTGACGAGGTGCTTGACAGCGGTATTAAAATCCCCGGCAAAAAAACGGTAGTTGACATTGAAAAATTGCGTGCGGTTGTTGACGATATCCGTCTTAACATTCCGAGCGAAATCAAGCAGGCAAGAGGAATCGTTGCCGACAGAACCGAGATTATCACCAATGCCAAGAAGGAAGCCGACAGCATTATCCGTAATGCCGACGAGCGTGCAAAGGCAATGGTTGCCGAGCAGGAAATCGTTAAACTCGCTCAGGAAAAGGCAACCGAGATTATCGCAAATGCTCAGGCAAAGACCCGTGATATGAGAAAGGCCGCTCAGGACTTTGTTGACGACATTATGAAGCGTGCCGATGAGGGACTTACCGCTAATCTTGCCGAAATCCGCAAGACAAGAGCCGCTTTGCACAGTCAGGCCCCTATGAATAAAGAATAATCATTAAAAAATAGGGCAGTAGCATCTGGCTATTGCCTTTTTTAAGTAAGGTGAGAAAAATGAAAAAAATCGTATCTTTGCTTATTTGTTTGGCGCTTGTTTTAGGAATCGGATTTGTTATGACGGGTTGCAAAGGCGGTGATACAGATACTGCAAATGCAGGAAAAAAAGAAGCTCCGTCCATCGTTGCAAAATGGGAAGCAACCGTTGACTGCACCAATGCCGTAAAGGAAAAACTTGCAACCGTTAATCATCAAATGGCTGATTATTTTGATTTTGACGGTCTTACCGTTAAATATTCTTATGTTTTTGATAAAGAGGGCAACTATGTTTTGAGCGTTGACTCCAAAAAGTTTGACAAGCAAACGGCAAAAATAAAGAGCTCAACAAAAAAAGCGGTTGTATCGTATTTAGAAGACATTATTAAAGCGCACGGCGAGAATATGACCCCCGAAGAAATGTGCAAACAGTCGGATAATATGACTCTTGACGAGGTTTGCGAGGATTTCCTTAACAAATGGGATATCGCTTCCTGCAAACCTGCCGCTTCAAAAGGAAAATATAAGCTTGACGGCGATAAATTATATATCGGCGAAAGCGAACAAGGCCTGCAAAACGGTCCGTTCTATACCGTCGGCTTGGAATCTAATAAATTGACCTTAAAGGAATATAGCATTAAGGACAATTCAAGAGCCGAAAACAAATTGTTACCCATAATATTTAAAAGAATAAAATAATTAAAAAAGAGGAGAAATTATTATGAAAAAATTAGTTTCACTTGTTCTTGCGGTATGTCTTGCTATCGGTATGATGGCAACAATGTCGGGTTGCTTCGGCAACAAATTGGTCGGCAAATGGGAAGCCGATATTGATATGCGTGACTATATGTTGAAAGAACTCGGGAGTAACGAAGAAATCAATATTGCAAAGTATTTAAAGCTTGACAGTTTTAATATTCCGATGATTGTTGAGTTCGGCAAAGACGGCAAATACAATGTTAACATTGACGAAAAGAAGTTCGCAAAGGAAATAGATAAGTTTAAGGGCGCATTAAAGGACGCGCTTTACGGTATATTTAAGGATATGTTGAAGGTTGACAGCAACGATGCGGTTGATGTTGCCATTAAAGCGCAGGGAATGTCAATGGAAGACCTTATGAAGTCATTTGACAGTGAGGTTAACTTGGATTCTTTGTTTGACAAGGTAAAGTCAAAGGGCAAATATGAATATGATGCCAAGGACGGCGAGCTTTCGTTTGAAGAATCCGGCTCCGATGACGAGGAAACCTGGACGATTAAGTTAAAGGGCGACAAGTTTAAGGTTACCGACTATGAAAGCGATGACGACGACGAAGCCGAAATGTTCAAAAACCTTCTCCCGATAACATTTGAAAAACAGTAATAAAACAGTAAAAATCCCGTTGTGTTGATAAATAACACAACGGGATTTTTTGTCAGTGTTTTGCGAATTAAAGATTCGTAACCGTTTCCATTAAATAGTCGGCAAATTCTTTACAGGTGGCGCCGTCTCTGTCGCCCGTAACGATAACCTTCTTTTCGGTTTCGGTGCAAATAGTTATTGCTTTGTTGAGCTTTTCGGCTTGCGCCTTAAAGCCGATATGGTTAAGCATCATTTCGGTTGCCTTAAAAATGCTTGTCGGGTTGGCATATTCGCCGATGCCCTGTTCTATCATACGGGGAGCCGAGCCGTGAATCGGCTCAAACATAGCATATTTATCCCCTATGTTGGCGCTTCCCGCCGTTCCGACACCGCCTTGAATTTGCGCCGCCTCGTCGGTAATTATATCACCGTAAAGGTTGGGCATTAAAAACACCTCAAAATTGCTTCTGATAGCGGTGTTTACAAGGTTTGCGGTCATAATATCAATATACCATTCCTCAACCGTTATATCGGGATAATCCTTTGCGATTTCATGGCAAATCTGCGAGAATTTACCGTCGGTTTTCTTCATAATGTTCGCCTTTGTAACAATGGCGACATTTTTTTTGCCGTTATTTTTTGCAAACTCAAAAGCGGCACGGGCAATTCGCCTTGTTCCGGCATTTGTTGTAACCTTAAAATCAAAGGCAAGTTTTTCGGGGATTTCAACACCGCGCGAGCCTAAAACATACTCGCCCTCGGTGTTTTCTCTAAAGAAAGTCCAGTCAATATTCTCGCTCGGAACACATACGGGGCGGACATTCGCATAAAGGTCAAGCTCTCGCCTCATTGCAACATTTGCGCTTTCAAGAGTTCCGCCTTTAAGGGTGGTTGTAGGCGCCTTTAAAATAACATTACAGCTTTTGATTTCGGCTAAAACATCATCGGGAATGGCTTTATTCTTTGCAATTCTGTTTTCAATGGTCAGTCCCTCAATGTTTTTAATCTCAACCTTGCCGTTTGCGATTTCGTCTTTAAGCAAAAAGTTTATAAGGCGGTCGGATTCCTTTGAAATAATGGGACCTATGCCGTCACCCGAGCAAATACCGATTACAATTTTACTTAGTTTCTGATAATCGGTAGCCGAGGTGTCATTTTCCATTTTGTCCTGTCTTGCGATTTGCTCTGTTAAAAGCGTTCTGAACTGCTCAACCGCACTGTCTATATATTCCTGCATTTTTAATTCTCCTTTGTGTAGGCCAAAAGTCCGCCTGCCTTAAGTATTGCTTTTTGACGCTCTGTAAAGTTGCAAACAAGGGTAATTTCCTTGCCGTTTGTTTCGTTTTTAAGGGTGATTTCGCCCTTATCCATACCGTTATATATATCGGTAAGGGATAACTTGTCCCCTTGGTTTAAGGTATCGTAATCGTCGGGATTTTTGAAGGTTAAGGGCATAATTCCGGCATTTATAAGGTTTGCAACATGAATTCTTGCAAAGCTTTTTGTAATAACGCAGCGGACGCCCAAATACATCGGCACCAAAGCAGCATGCTCTCTTGAAGAGCCCTGACCGTAGTTTGCGCCGCCGATTACTATGCTTTCTCCGAGCGCCTTTGCTCTTTCGGGGAACGACTTATCGCAAACACCGAAGCAGAACTGCGAAAGATGTGGAATATTTGAACGGTAGGGAAGAATTTTAGCACCTGCCGGCATAATATGGTCGGTTGTAATATTATCGCCGACTTTAAGGGAAATTTCGGCGCTTAAACTGTCTAAAACCTTTTTAGAGGTTGGAAACGGCTTAATATTGGGGCCTCTTAAAATCTCCAAATCACCCGACTTTTCCTCACATTCGGGGTCTAAAACCGCAGTGTCGTTTATTTTGAACTTTTCGGGCATCTTTATTTCGGGCATTTCGCCTAAAAGACGGGGGTCGGTAATTTCACCCGTAAGCGCTGCCGCAACGGCGGTTTCGGGGGAAACAAGGTAAACTCCCGCATCGGCAGTTCCGCTTCTTCCCTCAAAGTTACGGTTAAATGTTCTAAGTGACACACCTGCGGAATTAGGCGAAAAGCCCATTCCGATACAAGGTCCGCAGGCACATTCAAGAAGTCGTGCGCCCGAAGCCAAAATATCGCTTAATGCTCCGCAGTCCGAAAGCATTGTAAGAACCTGCTTTGAGCCGGGGGAAACCGACATACTGACAGAGGGCAAAACGGTCTTTCCTTTAAGAAGCGCCGCAACCTTTAACATATCAAGAAGCGAAGAATTAGTGCAGGAGCCGACACAAACCTGGTCAACCTTTGTGCCTTTAAGCGAGGCAACCTCAACAACATTGTCGGGGCTGTGCGGACAGGCGATTAGCGGAACAAGAGTATCAAGGTTAATATCAATAATCTTATCGTATTTTGCATCGGGGTCGCTTGAAAGCGGAATATAGTCATTTTCTCTGCCCTGCGCCTTTAAAAACTGTCTTGTTATTTCGTCGGATGGGAAAATTGAGGTTGTAGCACCAAGCTCTGTTCCCATATTGGTTATGGTTGCTCTTTCGGGAACGGAAAGCGTTTTAATTCCCTCACCGCCCCATTCAATTATGGCACCGACACCGCCCTTAACCGACAAAATTCTTAAAATTTCAAGCGAAATATCCTTTGCCGAAACAAAGGGTTTAAGTTTACCCGTAAGGTTAACCTTATACATTTTGGGCATTGTTATATAGTATGCGCCGCCGCCCATAGCAACCGCAACATCAAGACCGCCGGCACCCATGGCAAGCATACCGATACCGCCGCCCGTCGGGGTATGACTGTCGGAGCCGATTAGGGTTTTACCGGGGATACCGAAGCGTTCAAGCTGAACCTGATGGCAAATTCCGTTGCCGGGACGGGAGAAATAAATACCGTGTTTTTTTGCAACCGACTGTATGTAACGGTGGTCATCGGCATTTTCAAAACCGGACTGCAAGGTGTTATGGTCAATATATGCAACGCTTTTTTCGGTCTTTACCCTTTTAAGCCCCATGGTTTCAAATTCAAGATACGCCATAGTTCCCGTTGCATCCTGCGTTAGGGTCTGGTCAATTTTTAAGGCGATTTCACTTCCTACCGTCATATCACCGCTTATAAGGTGATTTTTGATTATCTTTTGTGCTATCGTAAGTCCCATTTTTATACCCCTTTTATGTGGTTATAAGCATTGTTTATATGCTCAACCGATAATTTTGAAGCCAAATCGCCGTCGCCCTTTGCTATTGCCTCATAGAGCGCTCTGTGTTCGCTGACCGAGGCACCTGCACGGCTCTTGTTGGTTACTGCCGCACGGCGGTATTTTTGGATTTTTTTATGAAGTGTTACAAGAATTTCATAGAAAATTGTTTTTTTGCTGATTTTATATATCATCTCATGGAATTGGTTATCCATAGCTTTTATGCCGTCAGGGTCGTTCTTTTCGGTGTAGTATTCCTGAAGCTCAACGATTTTTTCAAGCTCTGAAAGTTGGCTCTCGGTATGATTTTCGGCGGCAACCTTGCAAACGATACCCTCTAACTGCCGTCTTATCAGAAAAATATCATCAAGGTCATCCTCGCTTATGCCGATAACAACCGAGCCCTTGCCCGATTCTTCTATAAGATGCTCCTGTTCAAGTCGGCGAAGCGCCTCTCTTATCGGAGTTCGGCTGACACCTAATTCCAAGCTTAACTTGCTTTCGGTTAATACATCACCTTTTTTATATGTGCCGCTTAAAATATCGTTTTCTATGTGTTCAAAAACCTGGTCGGCAAGTGAAACGGTTTTATGTTGCATTATTTGCTACCTCCCTTAAAATTACCGCCGGAAAATTCGTTTATCTTTTCTTCAATTTCTTCGGCGGAAAGAAGTGTCTGTCTGCCGTCCTCATATTCCTTGTCTATCCATTCCTTCATTTTAACAACAAGGTCACTCTTTTTATCTACCTGATTTTCGCCTTTAAGACGGTAGTTTTGGTTAATCCAGTAGGCAATTCCGGCAAGCCCCGATGCCTTACCCAAAAGAACGGAGGCAGGGCGGTTAAGGATTTTTTCGGTATTGAAAATATTATAGATTTCTTCGTCTTTTAACAGTCCGTCGGCGTGAATACCTGCTCTTGTAACATTGAAATTTCTGCCGACAAACGGCGTCATAGGCGGAATTTTATAGCCGATTTCATTCTTAAAGTATTCGGCAATTTCGGTTATAACCGAGGGGTCCATTCCGTCAAAGGAGCCCCGAAGCGAAGCATATTCCATAACCATTGCTTCAAGCGGAACATTACCCGTTCTCTCGCCGATACCTAAAAGCGAACAGTTAACGGCGCTCGCTCCGTAAAGCCAAGCGGTAGCGGCATTTGATACCGCCTTATAAAAGTCATTATGACCGTGCCATTCAAGAAGCTCGCTCGGAACATCGGCATACTGCCTTAAACCGTAAATAATACCGGGAACGCTTCTCGGCAAAACGGTTCCGGGATAGGAAACGCCGTAACCCATAGTATCACAAGCACGGATACGAACGGGAATACCGGCATCTCTTGACATCTTCATAAGCTCATTTACAAACGGAACAACAAAGCCGTAAAAATCGGCTCTTGTTATATCCTCTAAATGACAACGGGGCATAACTCCTGCCTCAAATGCTTCGGCAACCGATGCCAAATATGTATCCATAGCTTGTTTTCTTGTCATTTTGAGTTTCTTGAATATATGATAATCGCTGCACGAAACCAAAATTCCCGTTTCACGAATACCCAAATCCTTAACAAGCTTAAAGTCCTCTTTTTTGGCTCTTATCCAGGTTGTTATTTCAGGGAATTTAAGGCCCAATTCCTGACATTTTTCTATTGCCTCACGGTCTTTTTTGCTATATACGAAAAATTCGGTCTGACGGATAATGCCGTAAGGACCGCCTAATCTTGACATATATTTATAAAGCTCAACTATTTGTTTTACCGAATACGGCTCAACCGACTGCTGACCGTCACGAAGCGAGGTATCGGTTATCCAAATATCCTTTGGCATTCCGATAGGCACATGGCGGTGGTTAAACGCAACCTTCGGCACCTCCTCATAGTTGTAAAAATCTCTGTATAAATTAGGGTCGGGAATATCCTGCAAGGAATATTTATAACTGTCCCTTTCAAGCAAATTGCTGTTGTTTGATAATTCAAGCATAATAATACCTCTTTTCGCAATTTGTATAATTGTATGCAATTATACTCGTATATATGAATTCTGTCAAGGGTTTTTGACGATTTTTTCGGCAATTTCCTTAAAAATTTGACCGCAGGAAATTTCGTTTGTGCCTTCGGAAAAAACGACCCCAACATATTGTGGTTTATCATAGGGGAAGAAACCGCAAAACCAACTGTTTGTAATCTCGGTTTTTCGGTTATATTTGCCCGTTTGCGCCGTTGCGGTTTTTCCTGCTATTTGAACTTTTTCGGAGGCAGCATCGGTGCCCGTTCCCTTTACGACCGTTCCTCTTAAACCTGTTTTTAACTTATCGGCGGCGACTTTTGACATAGCATAGGTTTTTTCGCCGATATTATAGGGTGTTTTAATGCCGTTTTTTATAGTTGCTTCAACTATTGAGGGGATATGGTAACCGCCGTCACCTGCAATAGATAAATAAAGCGGCAAAATGCCGACGGGCGAAACGGTTATATCACCCTGACCTATCGCAAAGTTTGCTATTTGCGCATCGGCGGTAAGGTTATCTGTTTTGGTTAAATTTCCGCCCGAAACCGACAAGTTTTTACATATATTAAAGGAATTTCCGAAATTAAAGTTTGAACTGTATTTTCGGATTTTTTCGCTTCCTAAATTTATGGCAAGGTTATAAAAATAGGTGTTGCAGGAAAAGGCGAGGGCGCCGTTTAGGTCAACAGTGCCGTGTCCGTCGTGCTTATGGCAGTAAAAATACCGGTGCGATAAAAGACATCTGCCCTTACAAGTATATGAAAATCCCGAAAGGTTATTATCAATGGCTGCGGCGGCTATTGTCGGCTTAAATACCGAGCCGACCGCAAAGCTTAAAAGCGCTCGGTTTATTAAGGGCGAGTTTTTGTCATTAAGCGAAGCGCTTAAATTTTGAGGGTCATAAGACGGGGTGCTTACAAGAGCCCTTATTTTGCCGTTTTTTGCATCGGCAATAATTATTGCGCCCTTTTTAAGCTTATTGCCTGCCTCAAATACTGCCTTTTGAATGTTTGTGTCAAGCGTTAAAACAACACCGTCCTTTACTGCTCTTATATCGTTTTCAAAATAGGGTTTTTCGCCGAGCAAGGACTGACCGTTTCCCGAAATCCGATAAACACCCTTAACATATTTATCGGTGTAAAGAATATCGTCATAAGCCGCTTCAATCCCCGAAACACCGTGTCCGTTTTCTCCCAAATAGCCGACAATATGCGGAAAAATGAAGTTTTTATAGTCGGTTTTATAGATGTATGTTGTTGCGATATTTTCGTTTTTAATTATCATATCGGGTTTGCAAAGGGCAACCTTTTTTTCTTTAAGGGTTTTAATTGCGCTTTCCTTTTCGCTTCCCGAAAGGTAGTCACTTACCGAAATAACGGCATCGGGCGAGGGCGGAATAAGGGCAAAATAATCGCGTTTGTTGTTTGTAATCGGCAGCATATTAGTATTGTAAACCGTCCACCTTATTCTCATTATGTTTTGAGTTTTGAGGGACTGTGAATTTTGAGCGGCGCTTAGGTTTTCGGTGGTTGAAATCTCATAAATGCGAAGAGCGGTCAAGAAAAAAAGGCAGGCAAAAAGCCCGTAACAAACAATAATCCTGACCGAAAGAATTTCAAAGAAATTTTTATCTTTTTTGGCTCTTTTTTCCATAAAAAACACCTCGGTAAATAAATTATTACCGAGGTTTTAATGTTTTATTCCGATTGATTATACGACTTATGCAATATCAATATTTATTGCATAAACCGTCCGCAGTCCGTTGTCCGCTATCTGCTATCTGCTGCCTTCATTCTGAGCATTGACCCCTTTTTAACGGGTCTTTCAAACGGGATTTTTATTATCTGCATCGGGTGGGGAGCGGAATCTATCTGCTCATCGTTTTCGTCAAACATAATATCGGTTGATATCCAAAACGGCTCGTTTCCCGCCTCTAAACAGTTAAGCTTTGTTCCCGAAAGGAATTTGTTTTTAAGAACGGCGGTAATTTTGCCGTCCTCATAACCCTCAACAATGGCGGCAAGAGCATAATCTCTTATGTAACCTGCGTCCTTGTAGGTCTGGGCATTTTCGGGTCTGCCGAAATAAAAACCTGTTGAATATGTGCGGTGGCTTATGGTGTTAAGTTCTTCTTCTACCCAACTCGGCAACACCCAGTTATCAAGACCGCCTTTTAAGCTGTCAAGGGCGCCTCTGTAAGCATTGGCGGTAACGGCAACATAGTATTCGGTTTTGGCTCTGCCCTCAATTTTAATGCTTGAAACACCTGCCTTTACCATTTTATCAAGGTAAGGCGCCATACACATATCATTGGCATTAAGAATATAAGTTCCCTTTTCGTTTTCGGTAATATCAAAATATTGACCGGGGCGAGTTTGCTCCATTAAGGAATAACTCCAACGGCAGGGTTGAGCGCAGTCGCCGCGGTTTGCGTCCCTGCCCGTCATATAGCTTGATAAAAGACATCTTGCCGAGAAGGAAACACACATAGCGCCGTGTCCGAATGCTTCAAGTTCAAGTTCTTTCGGTGTTTTAGCCCTAATGGTTGCGATTTCTTCAAGCGATAATTCCCTTGCAAGAACAACCCGTTTTGCCCCCATATTGTAAAACTCGTTGGCGGTTACGGAATTAACCGTTCCCGACTGCACCGAGATATGAAGTTCGCAGTTTGGCGCATACTTTTTAACAAGCGAAATCGTGCCCAAATCGGAGGCAATAACGGCATCCGCTCCTAAATCGTTAAGGGCGGTAAGATATTCGGGCAAGCGTTCCATTTCGTCTTCGTGCGGAATGGTGTTGCAGGTTATATGCACCTTTTTGCCGAACTTATGGGCATAATCAATACCCTCTTTTAACTCTGAAAAATCAAAGTTTTTTGAGGCGGTTCTCATTCCGAACTCTTTTCCTGCAATATATACCGCATCGGCGCCGAAATCAACGGCGGTTTTAAGGCGGTCAAGGTCACCGGCAGGGCATAAAAGCTCGGGAATTATTATATCATTCTTCATAAATCCAGTTTTTCTCCGATTTGAGTTTTGCTATAATTCTGTTATGCTCGTTAAGGGTTTTTGTATAGTAAAATTTCATTTTTGCATCGGTTACAAAGAAATAATAATCAAAGTTTTCCTTTGGCTCTATTGAGGCCATAATCGCATTTATATCGGGCGAACAAAGCGGACCTACGGGAAGACCTTTGCACTGATAGGTATCATAACTTCCGTCACCGTAGGGATATTTCCTTGTCGGCGAGGAGCCGAGAGTCGGGAAATCGGGATTATCCATTCTCTTAAAGAAAATTGCCGCAACCTTTGACATTTCTTTCGGGTATTTTCCTGCCTCTAACTCAACAATAGACGACATACTCATTATTTCGTGGAAAGAATAACTCTTTCCCATAACCGAAATATTATTTATATCAACATTTTTATCAAGAAGCTTTTTATTGAGTGTTGAAAGCATTTTTTCAACCGCTAAATGCGCACATTCCTTTGAATCATAGCAGGAAAACTTATAGGTTTCGGGGTATAAATAACCTTCAAGACGGTAATATACCGAATCGGTCGGAATTTGCTTTACAAAATCAAAGTCAAATTCACCCTCCTGAACCTCATAAATAAAGTCCTCCTTCGTGCAGACGCCTTTTTTGTCTAAAAGCTCGGCAATTTCGTCAACCATTGCGCCCTCAACTATTGTTACCTTAACATTTTTGGCTTCCTTGCCGTTTTGCATAAGGATTTGAGCGATACCGTCATAACCGAGTTCGGGGTTAAAGTGGTGGTAACCGTCACGGAATTTGCCGTCATAGTGCTTCGCTTTGGCAAAAAGACGGAACAAAAGCGCCGATTTAACCGCACCCGTTTCTTTAAGCTCCGAAGCGATTTCGGTTGTTGTGGCGCCCGAAGTAATAGTTACCTCGCATTCGCCTAAATTCTCCCTGCCGAAGCCGATACCCAAATAGTCGGCTCCTGCAAAAATAATGCCGAAAGCCAAAATAAGTGCTACCAAAACAATGGAAACTATCCATATTATAGGGTTTGACTTCTTTTCTCTTTTTTCGCCCTTTTTCTTGCTGTGAGAAGTAGGGGTGTAGGGAGTATCGTCAATCTTAAAGCCGTCGGCAATACTAAATTCGTCTCGGACTTTGTTTTCTTCTTCGTTTGTTTGCAAATTTTCTTTGTTTTCTTCCATATTATTCTCCAAAACGCATTGATTTGCGGATATTTTCGGCGGTGTTTTTATCCTTTAATGCCGCCAGAATTTCAAAGCCGAACAAAAATGCGGCTCCGGCTCCGAAAGCGGTTATGATGTTACCGTCTTTTACTACGGGGGCTGATAAAACATTCGCACCCGTAAGCTCTTTTTCAAAACCCAAATAGCAGGTGGCATTTTTATTTTTCAAAATTCCCTTGTGTCCCAAAATAGAAGGAGCGGCGCAAATTGCCGAAATAAGAACACCGTTTTCGTCGCAAAAATCAATAAATTTCTGCACTTTTTCGTTCTTTTCAAGGTTAATCGTTCCCGGCATACCGCCCGGCAGGATAATCGCCTCAATTTCGCCATTCGGCATAACTTCATCTACCGTTTTATCGCATAAAACGGGGATATTATGAGAACCCGTTACCGTTTTCCCCGTTACACCGACGGTTAAAACTTCAACCTTTGCCCTTCTTAAAATATCAATGGGGGCGAGGGCTTCAAGCTCCTCAAAACCGTCCGCTAAAAATACATATACCATTTATTTCACCTATAAAACCTTTAACACTTCTTCTAAAATATCCTTTGAAATATCCTCAACGCTTCGGGGCATCCCGTCTTTAGCGCAGGGGATAACCGTCCAACCCGAATATTTTGCGGTAAAATATGCGGCATCACGGCACTTTTTAAGGTAATCAACATCGCTTTCGTGAATATCCTTTTTGTTTTCGTCACCCTCGTATCTTCCCGACAAAAGTTTTTGAGAAACCTCTATCGGCATATCAAGGAAAATAACCTTATCGGGCTTCGGAATAGCAACCTTTTTATATTCAAAATCATAAAGCCAGTCAAGAAAATTCTTCCATTCGCTTTCGGGCAGTTTTGAGGTTTGGTGAACGGCATTTGAGGTAGTATATCTTCCCGAAACGATGATACCGCCGCCGTTATAATATTCTCCCCAATTTTTCTTAAAAGAGGCAAAGCGGTCAACGGTATAAAAAACCGAAGCGGCATAGGCGTTAACATCATTCGGTTTGCTTCCGAACTCACCGCCTAAATACATCTTTATTAGGGCACTTGAATTGCTTTCATAATCGGGGAAAGAAACACTTTTTGAGTCAAAGCCCTTTTCTTTTAATGCCTTCGGTAAAAGGGCAAGTTGTGTAGATTTTCCGCTTCCGTCAAGCCCCTCAATAACAATAAGTTTACCCATTTTTCTTTAATTCCTCGTAAAATTCACGCATTTCTTTGGCTTTTCCGCAGGTCATTTTACCCTCGGGACAAGCCCCTGCAACGCAGGAAGGTCCTGCCTTTTTAAACAGGTTCGGAGCAACCGCACAAACCTCTTTAAGCATTAAATCGGCTACCTCTTTTATCTCCCATTGGGCACGGCTGCAACAACGGTGATGAAAGAAATTCATAAGCGTTCTTGCATTCATGGTAACAACTATTTTTGTTTCGCAGGCATTGGGAAGAACGAAACGGGCATCCTCTATTGCCTTTTTTTCAGCCATTCTTGAGGCAGTTTTCTCGTCAAAACCCTCTTTAATAAAGGTTTTTTCGTGCTTCTTCTTTAATACCTCGGCGAGTTTATCATATGCCTTTTGGTCGGCGTCCATTGTATCCTTAAAGAGTTTAAGCGCTTCGTCATTATCGGCAATTTCGGGAGGAACGATATACTCAAATGCCCCCTCGGTAACATATCTTTGGCTCTTTTGACTGTAAGATGCGATACGGTGACGGACAAGCTGATGCGTGCAGGCACGGCTAATGCCCTCAATTCCGAATGTAAAGGAAACATGCTCAATCGGGCTTTCGTGTCCCATATCGGCAAGCATTTTAACAAAAGAACTTATTTTTTCTTCGGTCAAACCGTCTCTTAAATCTTCTATACCCGAACTGCTGTAACATAACTTTGCGGCAAACGCAACCGTTCTTTCGGGGTCGGGAGTGTGGGCTAAAAGAGTAACTTTAGGCATAATAATCCTCCTAAAAATATATACTTGTTTAATTATAACAAAAAGTTAAGATATTATCAAATAAATTTTTTAATAAAAATTTAAAAAAATTAGCAAAAAGGTCTTTTTATGTTGAAAGAAGTGTGGTATTATATACATATAGAAAATTTAATTTACGGTTCGGAGGAATTATGGATGTCTAACATTGATTTTAAGCACACACCTTACGGCGACCTTGCCATAGTAAGCATGAAGGGTTGCGAAGAAATTTCGTCAAAGGTTGACTATTATCTTAAGCAGTGGAGAAATATTCCCGAGGATGAGAGTTTTGTTGTCGGCGCTAACTGTCCCCGTTTCGGAACAGGCGAAGCGAAGGCAGTTCTTAACCATACTGCCCGCGGTCTTGACGCATTTATTATTTGCGACTGTTTTAACTATAATGTTACATATAAAATGTATGGACAAACCGTTCCGATGAGCCCCGATGACCATTTTCAGGACTTAAAGCGTGTTATTGCCGCTTTCGGAGGCAAGGCAAGAAGAATTACCGTTATTATGCCTATGCTTTACGAGGGCAGACAGCATAGAAGAACGACCCGTGAATCTATGGACTGCGCTATGGCTTTGCAGGAGCTTATCGCAATGGGTGTTAAGAATATCATTACCTTTGATGCGCATGACCCCCGTGTAAACAATGCCATTCCGCTTGACGGTTTTGATAATGTTCAGGCAGCATATCAGATGATTAAGGCGCTTCTTAAATCCGTTCCCGATGTTAAGCTTGATAAGGAGCATACGATGGTTGTTTCTCCCGATGAGGGCGGTATGGGAAGATGTATTTACTATTCCTCCGTTTTGGGTCTTGACCTCGGTATGTTCTATAAGAGAAGAAATTATTCTATCGTTGTAAACGGCAGAAACCCGATAGAAGCTCATGAGTTTTTAGGTAACGATATAACAGGCAAAGACCTTGTTTTGGTTGACGATATGATTTCTTCGGGCGATTCCATGCTTGATATTGCCAAAAAGCTTAAAGAAAAAGGCGCAAGAAGAATTTTTGTTTTCGCAACCTTCGGTCTTTTTGTTGAAGGTTTAGATAAATTTGATGAGTATTATAAAAACGGTATGATAGATAAGGTATTTACTACCAACCTTATTTATCAAACCCCCGAACTTTTGTCAAGAGAATGGTATGTAAATGTTAATATGTCAAAGTATATTGCCCTTCTTGTTGATACCCTTAATAACGATAATTCAATCAGTTCGCTCCTTGACCCTGCCGACAGAATTAAGAAAATCGTTGCAAAATACGATGCAAACTGATAATTAAAGCAAAAATTAAATATCACAATATAATTTCCCGTAAAGGTAAAAACCTTTGCGGGATTTTTTTATGAATTGTCATAAAGAGAATACCGTCAAATATCTGTTTCGGGCAGTTTTAAGAATAAAAGGGGGCTTTGGCGACATAAATATAAATAGGAGGCGAAGATATGAAAATAAACGGACAAAAGGTGATATTTTTTATATATTCGCTTTTCGGGATATTCCTTTTTTCAGGGATTTTTTATTTTATGTTTTTTGTTGATATTAAAACAACTACCGGTGTTTTTGATATCCCAGCAAATGCAGGAGAAATGATGGAAACGGCGGAAATAAGCGCAAAACCCACCGAAAAAGCGGCAGTTTCCACCACAAAAATCACCGATGTTGCGGCGAAGGGAAGCGCCATAGGCAAGATTACCGAGCGATACATTTCGCCCTATACCGCCAACACTTCGTATAAGAACATCTACCTTAAAAACAACACCGAATTAAAGGTTGACCTAAAATCGCTTTTTTTGGCAAAAACGGGGTATCATATAGAAAAAAACGGCTCACCGCAGGTGCTTATCCTACATACCCATGCGACCGAGTCGTATATGCCGACAAGCAGAGATTATTACACCAATAAGGATGTTACAAGGTCAACCGACAACTCAAAAAATATGGTTGCGATAGGCGAAATCGTCACGAAAAAACTAAACGCAAAGGGTATAAACACACTTCACAGCAAGACACAGCACGATTATCCGTCCTATAACGAGAGTTACGGCAGAGCGGCGGACACGATTTGTTCATACAAGCGAAAATATAAAAATTTGAAGGTCGTAATAGATATTCACAGGGACGCAATTTCCGACGGAAAAACCGACAAAATCAAACTGACAAAGGATATAAACGGAAAACCTGCGGCGCAGATTATGCTCGTTATGGGGTCGCAGTCGGGAGGGGTCAAAAACTTCCCGAATTACAAGGAAAACCTTAAACTTGCGGTTAAAATTCAAAGCAAGGCAGAGCAGATGTATCCCGGTCTTGCAAGAAGCATTTGTCTTATGTCAAAAAATTATAACGAGTCGCTGACAAACGGCTCGGTTTTAATAGAAATCGGCACCGATGCCAACAGTTTTGAGGAGGCGAAATATTCGGCAGAGCTTTTGGGGAACATACTTTGCGAGGTCTTGCCGACACTTTGATAATGAAAAGCTTTTTGGGATTTTTAAAAGGAATGATTTTAACATTTTTTGTGATTTTCGCCGTGGCTTTCACTTCGTTCGCCGTCGCAAAGGCATACGAAAATACGGTTTATCTTGCATTCGGCGTCAAAAAATCCGCCACCGAAATAACCGATGACGGAATAAGAATACTTGATTTTGAAATTAAACTTAAAAATTTCAAGTTTTAAGTTTCCAGTAAAACGAAGTTTGCGAGTTCGCTTTTAAGACGCGAAACAGGCAGTCCTACAACATTGAAATAATCGCCGTCTATTCCCTTAATAAGCTGGCTTCCTTTGCCCTGAATACCGTAACCTCCTGCCTTGTCAAAGGGCTCCTTTGTGGCAATATACTCTAAAATTTCGGATTTTGAAAGCGGATAAAATGTTACAAGGGTTTTCACCGAAAAGCTGTGAATTCTATCGCCGAAAACGATGGCGCAACCGGTTATTACCGTATGAGTTTTGCCCGAAAGGGAGCAAAGCATATTAAATGCCTCGCTTTCCGATTTCGGCTTTCCGAGCATTTTATCCCCTGAAAATACGGCAGTATCGGCACCTATGACGATGCTGTTTTTATTTTTTTCGGCAATATGCTTTGCCTTTAATTTTGCCAAATATTCAGGTCGTTTTTGAAGCAAAATATCCTCGGGACAAACCTCGTCTATATCGGCGGTCACACAACTGTATTCGTCAACTATTTGTTTAAGAAGTTCTTTTCTGCGAGGCGATGACGACGCTAAAATATAATCCATATTTTTCACCTTTTCACATTTTATCACACCTTTTTCGGAAATACAAATAAAATTTGCAATATTTGCAATATAAATTGATACCGCAGAGAACGGGCTTGCTCGTTCCGCTTTTTATTCCCTACGGTCTAATGTCTGATATCTATTTCGGCAGGAGTGAACCCCTGCCCTACGCTCGCCGTTCATTATCCGTAAACCTTAAAGCTTTTCGGCGTTATTACGGTTTTATTATATATAATATAATAATATTTATTTTATCAGTTGAAAAAAATGCAATGCTATGGTATAATTGGGAAGATAGTAAATTTTAGTAGGGTGAAAATTTATTTTATGGATGTTTTAACAAAAAAGGATTTTAAGTATGCGGCTTTATTTGACCCCGATACCGGAGAATATGTTTCCGACGGACTGAAAAGCGGTCTTATAATGGGCAAAGAGACCAAAAAGCGCTTTGACAGTAACTCTGACGACTGCGCCGTTACGGTCTGCTGCATTACATATAAGCACGAGGACCTTATTTCAAAGACTCTTGACGGCTTTTTGATGCAAAAAACCAACTTTAAGTTCAAGGTTTTCGTCGGCGAGGACCACGGTCCCGACGGCACCGCCGATGTTATTAGGGAATATGCAAAAAAATACCCCGATATAATAGTTCCCTTTATCCGTGAAAACAATATGGGCGCCCAAACAAACCTTATTGACCTTTGTAACCATGCTAACAGCCCGTATATTGCCTTTTGTGAGGGCGATGACTTCTGGATAGACGAATATAAGCTCCAAAAGCAGTTTGACTATATGCAAAAACACACCGAAGTCCGTATGTGCTACACCCATACCGAGATTTTGGCTCCTGAGGACTGGCACCTCAACTCCTACTACAAGCATGACAAAGACGGAAAAATGATAATCCCCCGTTGCACACCGGGATTCAAGTATAAAAAGTATTATTTAGCGGAGGATTTTGTTGAGGTTTTCCCGAATCACACCTCCTCTGCGTTCTACCGTTGGAACTATGACTTAAACATTCCCGACTGGTATTTTAAGGGTCTTATCGGCGATACACCCATTACCATTATGCAAATGGGCGAGGGTAGAGCAGCATATCTTCCCGATGTGACATCGGTTTACAGAAGAAGCGATGTCGGCGTATTTATGAACAAGTCGGATATGGACCATTTTGCCAACACAAGACTTGACTATGTTCGTTTGCTTAAAGGTTTAAGGGAATATTTCAGCGATAATTTCGGAAATTATATTGACGGTGTTTACCGCTTGAGAATAACAAAGGAAATCGCCAACTATTTAAGTGCCGCCGAGAATTACGGCAACAAGGAAATGATATTACGGCTTTTGGAGGAATATCCTTCTGAATATTTTGAGTCAACACATACATTTGTCGGCGCTTTCAATATTTTTTCCTCGCTTAAAAAGAGGTTTAAGCACGATGACCTTTACCACTTATATTCAACAAGAACCGCCTTCCTTTTCGCCCTGCCTGGTCTTGCAGTATATTCTATCCTGAGCGGTGCGGTCGTTAAGGCGAAAAAGGCCGTAAAATATATTGTAAGGACACTTAAAAACCATAGGGGCTATTGGAAATATTCAAAGGTTCCGAAAGAGAAAAATTTATGGGTTTTCTCGGGATTTAGACATAATAATTATATGGATAATACAATGTATTTTTACGAATACATTGTTAAAAACCGTCCGGAAATCAATGCGGTTTGGCTTACGACCAACCCGAAGATCTACTGCGAACTGAAAGCAAAAGGTATGCCCGTTCTCAAAATGGACAGTCCCGAGGGTATAAGCACGGTAGCAAGAGCGGAAATTGCCGTTACCGACCACTTTGTTATGAGCGACTTTCCGCCGATGTTCGGATTTAACGACAAGACAAAGGTTGTTCAGCTTTGGCACGGTGTCGGCTTTAAGTCAATGGGAGATAAGGACGGTGTCCGCAACACTAAGGAACGGGGCGTTGTCCGAAGCGGAGATATTCTTATTCAGGACGGCGATAACTTTATTGTTCGTGGTTTCAAAAAAATCAAATACTATTTTTTGGCTCCCTTCCGTGAGTGCTTTGAAAAGTATTTCCTTTTTGTATGTCCCGGTCAAGAACGGCTTGATATGATAGCCGATGTTTGGAACATTCCGCATGAAAACTGCTTTTTGGCAGGTCATCCGAGGGATATTCCCGTTTATGAAAGCGAAATTTCAAAAGACCCCGTTAAGATTATGTATGCTCCTACCTACCGCTTTGATTTCAGAAGAGAAAGCGAAATGGTGCGTGAATTTTTACAAAAAGCCCCCGAAATTCAAGCTCTTATGGAAGATATCGGCGGAGAGTTTTATCTTCGTATGCATCCGCACACCTGGAGAAACTACAAGGCGAAAATTTTGGAAAAGCTTTTCAGTTTTGACCGCATTTTTCTTGACGACTCAAAGGATGTTTACACCGAGATAGGAACATTATCGGTTATGATTTCCGACTATTCAAGTATTGCCCTTGATTTTGCAATGCTTGACCGTCCCGTAATATTCCACGGCTCCGACTATGACTGGTTTGTTGAAAACGAGGCGGGCTTTAACCTTGATTTCCCGAATGTCATTCCCGGTCCTCTTACGAAAAGCTGGGACGAAACACTTAAAAAGGTCAAAGAATATATTGAAAATCCTCAAAAGGACAGCGAACTCCGTAAGGAAAAAATCAAATATTTCTTTGATGCAGAGGTTAACGGTATAGACAACTCCGAAAGAATTGTAAACGAGATAGAAAAACGCATAAATCTAAATTGAGGAAGATATATGGATAACATAAATATTATGGTGTTCCCCTGCGGCTCCGAAATCGGGCTTGAGCTTCACCGTTGCTTAAAGGATATAAGATTTATAACCCTTTTCGGCGGTTCAAGTGTTGTTGACCACGGTGCCTATGTTTATAAGAATTATATCGGGGATTTGCCCTATATTACCGACGAAAAGTTTATAACAAAGTTCAACGAGGAAATTGATAAGCATAATATTGACTTTATTTTCCCCGCTTTTGACAGTGTTATTGCATTTTTAAGTAAGAATAGGGACAAGCTTCATGCAAAGCTTTTAACCTGCTCTGACGATGCGGTTCAGATTTGCCGAAGCAAAGCAAAAACCTATGAGCGACTTAAAGGTTGTTACTTTTTGCCGAAAACCTATAAATCGGTTGAGGAGATTAAAAATTATCCCGTTATCATAAAACCTGCCGAATCGCAGGGGGCTCTGGGCTTTATGATATTAAAAAGCGAGGACGAGCTTAAATATGAGCTTTCATCTCGCACCGAAGAACAGGTTATATGCGAGTATCTTCCGGGCGAGGAATATACTATTGACTGCTTTACCGACCGCCACGGGAAACTTCGCTATGCCTCATGCCGTAACCGTCATAGAATTAAGAACGGTATAAGCGTTAATTCTTCTCTTATGGAGCCCGACGGCGAAATTATTAAAATTGCCGAAGAAATAAACGGCAAAATGGATTTAAGAGGTGTTTGGTTTTTCCAGTTAAAAAGAAATACTCTTGGAGAATACCGACTGCTTGAATGTGCTACCCGTGTTGCGGGAACAATGTGTGTTGAAAGGGCGGCAGGAATAAATCTTGCTCTGCTTACCGTTTTTGATGCGCTTAATATGGATGTTGATATTGCCCCGCAAATTAAAAATGTAACGGTTGACCGAGCACTTCATAATGTTTTCTCGCTTGACCTTGATTTTGACGAGGCATATATTGATTTTGACGATACCCTCATTATTAAGGACAAGGTTAATTTAACCGTTCTTAATTTCATATATCAGTGTGTCGCAAAGGGAATAAAGGTCATTCTTTTAACCCGACACGATACCGATGTTAAAGAGGATATGAAAAAATACCGCATTTTCCCCGAGCTTTTTGACGAGATTATATGTCTGCCGAGAAGCGAAAGAAAAATTGACCATGTTTCGCCGTCAGAAAAAGCCGTTTTTATTGACGACTCGTTTGCCGAAAGAAAGGCAATGAGCGAAAAATACGGCACCTTGTCATTCGGCGTTGAAACGGTTGAAGCATTACTTGATAATAAACAGTAAAAGAGGCATTTATGAAAACAAAACTTAAAGAATACAAGTTCTTATTTTCCGAGCTTGTTAAAAGAGATTTCAAGAAAAAATACAAGAGAACGGTTCTCGGTATGCTTTGGAGCGTTTTATCTCCGTTACTTAATGTGCTTGTTCTTTTGCTCGTCTTTTCTCAAATATTCGGCAAAAACTCTCCGCACTTCATCATCTATATTTTCAGCGGAACTCTTGTTATGTCATTTTACACCGAGGCAACACAGGGTTGTATGAGAGGTCTTATGGCAAACGCCTCAATTTTCACCAAAATAAATGTTCCGAAATACCTGTTTTTGTTTTCAAAGGCATTTCAGGCATTCATAAATTTCCTTTTGACCTTGGGGCTTTATATTGTATTCTGCATATTTGACGGAATTAAGTTCAATGTTAATATGCTGATGCTCTTTTATCCGATTATTATGCTTTTGATATTCAGCTTGGGTGTCGGTATGATACTTTCTGCTTTGTTTGTGTTTTTCAGGGATATTGAGTATCTTTACGGTGTTTTCCTGATTCTTCTTAACTATGTTTCGGCGATTTTCTATCCTATTACCATAGTGCCCGAACAGTTCCGCAAGATTTTTATGCTTAACCCCGTTTATGTTTATATTCATTATTTCCGTGTTGTTGTCATTGACGGCACAATGCCATCACTCGGACATCACGCGCTTTGCGCACTCTATGCGCTTATTGCCATAGCCATCGGCTGCGGTATTTACAGAAAATATAACCACGAATTCCTATACTATGTATAAAGAGAGGTAACCGTCTTGCCTATTGTTGATTGCAAAAATGTTTCAATTAGATATAAAACAGGCGACCTTAAAGCCATTGGTCTTAAGGACTATGTCATTAAGAAAATCTCGGGTAAATATAAAGTTGTTGAGTTTTGGGCGGATAAAAATGTTACTTTTTCGCTTGAAAAGGGCGACATGCTCGGCATAGTCGGAACAAACGGCGCCGGAAAATCAACACTCCTTAAAGCCGTTACGGGTATAATGGTGCCTACCGAGGGCTCGGTTACGGTAAACGGAAATATTGCCGCTTTACTTGAGCTTGCCTCGGGCTTTGACGACGAGCTTACCGTCAGAGAAAACACCTATCTTCGCGGCGCTTTGCTCGGATACACCAAGGAATTTATGGAAAAGAAATACAAGGAAATTATCGCCTTTGCCGAGCTTGAAGATTTTCAGGAATATATGTTCAAACAGCTTTCAAGCGGTATGAAAAGCCGTCTTGCTTTCTCTATTGCCTGTCTTGTTGAGCCCGATGTTTTAATTCTTGACGAAGTTTTATCGGTCGGCGACGAGGGCTTTAAGGACAAAAGTTCAAGAAGGATAAAGGGTATTCTTGCCAACGGCGTTACGGGTATTCTTGTTTCTCATTCCGTTCAACAGGTCCGTGACCTATGCAACAAATGCCTTTGGCTTGACCACGGTAAACAGGTTGCCTTCGGCCCTGCAAATGTTGTTTGCAATGCATACAGCGCATACCTTTTTACCCCGAAGGACAAGCGAAAGCTTCCCGAAAATGAGGAAGAACTCTATAAGGTTTCGGATGATTTCCGTATTGCTTGGCGAATAGGTGTTAAAGAAAGAGAGCATCCCGAAAACTTCTCTTATGAAATACCGAAAAACGAGTCGGAAACGGCAAGAATTTGGCGACTTCTCAATATTGTTAAAGAATTATCGCCGGAAGAAAGACAGAAAATTGCCGACGAGATAGATAAAAAAAGATAGAAAAGGACGGTAGCTTTAATGAAAGGAATTATTTTAGCAGGCGGTTCCGGAACTCGGCTTTATCCGCTTACAAAGGTAACCTCAAAACAACTATTGCCGATATACGATAAACCGATGATTTTTTATCCGCTTTCAACCCTTATGCTTGCAGGTATCAGGGATATTCTTGTTATTTCAACCCCTGCCGACACCCCTCGTTTTAAGGAACTTTTAGGCGACGGCCATCAATACGGTGTTAACCTTTCTTATGCCGTTCAGCCGAGTCCCGACGGCTTGGCTCAGGCATTCCTTATCGGCGAGGAATTTATCGGAAACGACTCCTGCGCTTTGGTGCTCGGTGACAATATCTTTTACGGCGGTTATTTTTCAAAGCATTTATCGGAGGCCGCCCAAAATGCCGAAAACGGTTTTGCTACCATATTCGGCTACTATGTTCCCGACCCCGAACGCTTCGGTATTGTTGAGTTTGATAAGGATATGAATGTTTTGTCGGTTGAAGAAAAACCGAAAAACCCGAAATCAAACTACTGCATTACGGGACTTTATTTTTACGACAACCGCATTGTTGAAATGGCAAAAAAGGTTAAGCCGTCAGACCGCGGCGAGCTTGAAATAACCGACCTTAACCGCCTTTATCTTGAAGATAATTCCTTAAAGGCGCAGATTTTAGGAAGAGGATTTGCATGGCTTGATACGGGAACTATGGACAGTCTTATGGAGGCATCATCCTTTGTTCAGACCGTTCAAAACCGTCAGGGACTTGTTATCTCGGCTCCCGAGGAAATTGCCTACCGCAAAAAATGGATTTCAAAGGAAGAACTGCTTAATTCCGCTGATATATACGGTAAATCACCATACGGCGAATATCTGCGCCGTGTGTCGCTTGATAAATTGATTTAAGGAGAAAAATATGACTGTTATCGTAACCGGAGGAGCCGGATTTATCGGCTCAAACTTTATTTTTCATATGCTCAAAGCTCATCCCGATTATAGAATTATCTGTTTAGATAAGCTTACCTATGCCGGCAACCTTTCAACACTTAAGGACATTATGGATAACAAAAATTTCCGCTTTGTTAAGGCGGATATTTGCGACCGTGATGCCGTTTACAAACTCTTTGAGGAGGAAAAACCCGATATGGTGGTAAACTTTGCCGCCGAAAGTCATGTTGACCGTTCTATTGAAGACCCGGGTATTTTCCTTCAAACGAACATCATGGGAACGGCAACACTTATGGATGCCTGCCGTAAATACGGTATCAAACGCTACCATCAGGTTTCAACCGACGAGGTTTACGGCGATTTGCCGCTTGACCGACCTGACCTTTTCTTTACCGAAACAACACCTATTCATACAAGCAGTCCGTATAGCAGTTCAAAGGCGGCTGCCGACCTTCTTGTTTTGGCGTATCAGAGAACATACGGTCTGCCCGTAAGTATCAGTCGTTGCTCAAATAACTACGGACCTTACCATTTCCCCGAAAAGCTTATCCCATTGATGATAGCAAATGCGCTTAATGATAAGCCGCTTCCCGTTTACGGTAAGGGCGAAAATGTTCGTGACTGGCTCTATGTTGAGGACCACTGCAAAGCCATTGACCTTATTATCCATAAGGGAAGAGTCGGCGAGGTTTACAATATCGGCGGTCATAATGAAATGAAGAATATTGATATTGTTAAAATCATTTGCAAGGAATTAAATAAGCCCGAAAGCTTGATTACCTATGTTACCGACCGTAAGGGACATGATATGCGTTATGCCATTGACCCGACAAAAATCCATAACGAGCTCGGATGGCTGCCCGAAACAAAGTTTAAGGACGGCATAAAAAAGACGATTAAGTGGTATCTTGACAACCGTGAGTGGTGGGAAACGATTATCAGCGGCGAATATACAAAATACTACGAAAAAATGTATAAAAACAGATAATCCCCAATCCGAAAGGAAGAAAAAAATTGGCGATATTTCTTGAATTGGCGGCTTTCGCCGTTACGGCGTCGGTCTTTATCTTCGGCGCTTTTAATCTTTTCAAAAAAGAAATACCGAAATATTTTAAGCTTTATGTCTGCGCCGCAGGGTGCTATATGCTTGAAGAATTATGGGTTATCGTCAACGCCCTTTTGGGAAACGGCAAAGCTGACGGGCTTTCAACCGTTCGGTTGGTCGGAATTTTCGGTTGCCTTTGTTTTATGCTTTCTGCCAATGTAAACGAGTTTGACAAGGTTGTTGACGACGGCGAAAACAAAAAAGCAAAACTGTTATCCCTTATTGCGCCGGCGATTTTAATTGCTTTGTGCGCCGTTTCCGTTTTCTCGCCGCTCAACAGTATGACGGCAGTAGAAAAAGTAATGGGAACTTTAAGCATTTTACCGGCACTTTTCGGCTCATATTATAGCTTAAAACATCTGCTTTTGCCCGAAGATTCCATGGGCTTTTTAAGGGCAACGAGGAAAATAGATGTTCTCGCCCTCGCTTTTTATCTTCTTACATATTTATATTCCCTTGCAAATTTGTTTTTTTCAAATTTGATAATGAGTTTATACGATTTTTTAATTACAATTGTTTTTTTAGGCATTATCGTATTTTGCAAAAAGGGGGCCAATAAATGGAAAGCCCTGATTTGATGCTTTTTATATGCCTTGCCGCCCCGCTTTCAATGATGCTTTTTGTTTTTAAGGGAAAATCAAGAGCAATTCTCGGATTTTTGCTTACGGGGATTTTTATGTGCCTTTTTGCGGGGGAAATTGACGGATTTATCCTATCCCGAACAAACTTATCTGTCCGCTTTTTGACCGTTAATGTCACCCCGATAGTTGAGGAAATATTAAAAGCTCTTCCCATTGTTTTCATTGCTTTTCTTATAAAACCCGACCGCCAGTTTTTGCTTGAGGGCGCTATTGCCGTCGGTGTCGGATTTGCGACAATGGAAAACGCCTGCCTGCTTCTGAATTCATCGGTTGCGCTTTCGGTGGGACTGACGGTTGCAAGGGGCTTCGGCGCAGGTATGCTCCACGGTGTCAGCACTTTGGCTGTCGGATATTCTATGACACTCGCAAGTAAAGACAAAAAACTGTCATTTACCGGAACGGTTGCCGCCTTATCCACCGCCATTATTTACCACTCTATTTATAATATTTTAGTTCAGTCAAAATATCCCGCTCTCGGAATTTTAATGCCGATATTAACCTTTATTCCGATTGTTTTGGCATTGAGAAGAAAAAGCAAAGCATAAAAAACAAAAATATAACGGCTCTTTTGGGTTTTACTCCAAGAGAGCCGTTTTTTATTAAAATTTCGTTATAAAGGTCATAATATAATCAACCATTTCCTCGGGCGACTCCTTTTTGCCCTGCGCCATCCATTGTTTGATGATGTTTACGATAAGACCTATTTTCCCGAACGGTATATATTTTTCGCTTATTGTTTTATCGGTATCGGAAGTTTTCGGAAGCTTTGCCGAAATTCTTATAAAAAGCTCCTCTATATTTTCGGGTCTTTTGCCGTTTTTTAACGAATGATGCTTCGGGAACCGATAAAACATAGTTGTTAAGAGCTTTCGCCAACCCTCTTCGTCGTTACTGTTTAATACCGGCAGTATTTCCGACACGAGCTCATCAAAAATATCGTTTGCAATATCATCAAAAACCTCGGCAACCGAACTGAAATTTCTGTAAAAGGAAACCCTTGCGACACCTGCTTTTTTTGCAACATCGGTTACGGTTATATCCATATACGATTTTTCGCTCAAAAGGTTTACCGAAGCCATTTTTATTTTGTCCTTAACGGTGAGGTTTTTCTTATCCATGATACATCTTTCCCCTATACTGTTTCATTTAATAATTTATCTGTTGACGAGTTAAATTCCCTTTGATATAATGCTCTTTGCGTGTTACACATTGTAACATCCGAAAAACATTTTGTCAATATTATCAAAAGGAGAAACGATTGAATGTTTAAGTTACTTAAATACACCAAAAAGAAGGACTGGCTTTTTGCCGTTCTTGCGGTGGGATTTATCGTTGTTCAGGTCTGGCTTGAACTTAAAATGCCCGACTATATGAACATAATCACTCAAATTGCTCAGGGTAAATCTTCAATGGGCAATACTACTTATGAATTATCGGATATCTGGTCAAACGGCGGAAAAATGCTTTTGTGTGCGCTTGGCAGTATGGTTTCCTCGGTTATAACGAGTTTTTTCGTTGTAAGTGTTGCGGCGGACTTCTCCGCTCGTGTTCGTGAAGCGCTTTATGTTAAGGTTCAGGGCTTTTCAAACAACGAAATCAACAAGTTCAGCACCGCCTCGCTCATAACCCGTTCCACCAACGATGTTCAACAGGTTCAAACCCTTATCACAATGGGCTTACAGCTTATGATAAAAGCGCCGATTACCGCCGTTTGGGCAATACTCAAAATCGCCGGCAAACAGTGGCAATGGTCAACCGCTTTGGCGGTCGCCGTCGGCTTTATGGTTATTGCCATTATGGTAATAATGTCGCTTGTTGTTAAGAAATTCAAGAAAATCCAAAAGCTTACCGACGATATCAACAGGGTAACAAGGGAAAATCTTACGGGTATTCGTGTTATAAGGGCTTACAATGCCGAAAAATATCAGGAAGAAAAGTTTGAAGAAACAAACGAGGATATGACAAATACCCAACTTTATACCGGCCGTGTTATGGCTTGTATCGGACCTATTATGTCAATGGTTATGAACGGTATTGCCCTTGCAATATACTGGATAGGCGCCTACCTTATAAACAATTCCGATATTTTCGGTTTCCAGACACTTTTCGGCGATATGGTCGTTTATATGGCTTACGGTATGCAGATTATCGCCTCATTTATGATGCTTTCAATGATGTTTATGTTAGCGCCCCGTTCTCTTGTTTCGGCAAAGAGAATTAACGAGGTTTTGTCAACGGATTATACCGTTAAAGACGGCAAAGGAGTCGGCGAAACAAAGCAACAAGGCACCGTTGAATTTAAAAATGTATCGTTTAGTTATCCCGACGGTCAGTCGGCTGTTCTTTCAAACATCTCGCTTAAAATAAACAAGGGCGAAACCGTTGCATTTATCGGCTCAACCGGATGCGGAAAGACCTCGCTCGTAAATCTTATCCCCCGTTTTTACGATGCAAACGAGGGCGAAGTTTTGGTTGACGGAGAGAATGTTAAAAACTATAAAAAGGAAGAGCTTGCCAAAAAAATCGGCTATGTTTCTCAAAAGGCGGTATTGTTTAGCGGTGATATTGCTTCAAATATCAACTTCGGCGATAATAATGCCGACGAAAACGCCGTAAACGAAGCCCTTTTGATTTCCCAAAGCGAAGAATTTGTCAAAACTCTTGACGAGGGAGTTTATTCCCATGTTGCCCAAAGCGGTCAAAATTTCTCGGGCGGTCAAAAGCAGAGATTATCTATCGCAAGAGCATTGGCAAGACGGTCGGAAATCTTTATTTTTGACGACACCTTCTCGGCTCTTGACTATAAAACCGACAGGATTTTAAGGGATGCCTTAAAGGAAAATATGAAGGGAACAACCCTTATAATCGTTGCCCAAAGAATAGGCACGATTATTGATGCGGATAAAATTTTTGTTGTTGATAACGGCGAAATCGTCGGCGAAGGCACACATAAAGAGTTGCTTAAAACCTGCGACACATATAAGGAAATCGCCCAAAGTCAGTTAAGTGAGGAGGAATTAAACTATGCACGGAATGAGCTCTAACGGTTCTAACGAAAAGACCGATATGAAAACTCTTAAAAGGGCAATCGTTTCGCTTATGAATTATGCGAAAAAATATGTCGTTATTCTTATAATCGCCCTTGTATTTTCTGCCGTCAGCGCAGTTCTTGCGGTTTTAGGTCCTCATTATATTTCCGACCTTACCGCCGAAATAACAAACGGTATTAAGGCACCGAAAATGTCCGCCGAAACGGCTATGTCGCAAATGGCGGATAAAGAGACAAACGCTAAAATGCCCGAAAATGCCGATATGTCAAAGATGCCCGAAACCGCAAAAATGACGGAAAAAGCGGAAGCTTCAAAGGGTATGGATATGTCAAAACTGCCAAAGGATATTAAAATGAAGGATATTCCGAAGGCAATGAGGGATTTTCTTCCAACTATTGATATTGATTTAAGCGCCGTTAATAAAATAGGTTTTATTCTTGTTGCAATTTACGGTTTAAGTATGATACTAAACTACATTCAGTCCTTTATTCTTAACCTTGTTGCAAGTAAAATAGGCAAAATGATGAGGACCGATATTACGGCGAAAATCAACCGTATGCCCCTTCGTTATTTTGACCGCCATAATTTCGGCGATACGCTATCCCGTGTTACCAACGATGTTGACAGCGTTACACAGTCGCTTAATATGAATGTCGGCACACTTGTTTCCGCCGTCGCAACCCTTATCGGTTGTATTGTTATGATGTTCTATACCGAATGGCGAATGGCTCTTACCGCTATCGGCGCTTCTGTTATCGGCTTTGTCCTTATGGGCGCTATTATGAGCAAATCTCAAAAATATTTTTCGGCAAGGCAAAATTCCCTCGCAAATGTAAACGGTCATGTTGAGGAATACTACGCAGGACAAAATATCGTTCGTGCCTATAACGCCGAAAAAAGAAATCTTAAAGAGTTCAGAAAAAATAACGAAGAGCTTCGCAAAAACACCTTTAAGGCAGAGTTTTTAAGCGGTCTTATTATGCCGCTTATGTCCTTTATCGGCAACTTCGGTTATGTTGCGGTTTGCGTTGTCGGTGCCGTTCTTGCATTTAAGGGTGTATTCGGCTTTGAGGTCGTTGTTGCCTTTATGATTTATATCCGTATTTTCACTTCGCCGCTCGGTCAGATAGGCAGCGGCTTTGCAGGGCTTCAGTCCGCCGCCGCCGCAGGAGAGAGAGTTCTTGAATTCTTAAACGAAGAAGAACTTTCGGACGAATCCGAAAAAACAACCGTGCTTAAAGATGTTTCGGGCGAAGTAACCTTTAAAAATGTCCATTTCGGGTATCTTGAGGGCAAAACCGTTATAGAAAACTTCTCAAAGGAAATAAAGCCCGGTCAAAAGGTTGCGATAGTAGGGCCTACGGGTGCGGGAAAAACCACTATTGTTAATCTGCTTATGCGCTTTTATGAAGTGTTAAGCGGTGATATTCTTATTGACGGGGTCTCGCTTAAAGATATAAAAAGAGAGAATGTTCATAACCTTTTCGGAATGGTGCTTCAAGACACCTGGCTGTTTGAGGGAACCGTCCGAGATAACCTTACCTACGGCAGAAAAGATGTTTCGGACGGGGAGCTTTATGATATTTGTTGCCGTTGCGGACTTAAACACTTTATTGATACGCTTCCGTTTGGGTTTGATACCGTTCTTTCGGATAATGTTGCCGTTTCGGCAGGACAAAAACAACTTTTAACAATAGCGAGAGCTATGGTTGAGGACGCTCCGCTACTTATTCTTGACGAGGCGACCTCCTCGGTTGATACAAGAACAGAACTTAAAATCCAAAAGGCAATGAATGAGCTTACCGAAAACCGAACAAGCTTTGTAATTGCTCACCGTCTTTCAACCGTTCGTGATGCCGACCTTATTATTTATATGTCGGGCGGCGATATTTTGGAATCGGGAACACATAAGGAGCTTATGGCAAAAGAAGGTCTTTATGCAAATCTTTATAACAGTCAGTTTGTCGGTGCGGTTTAATAATTGACTTGGATTTTTCTTTTTGATATAATTTAAGGGCAGAGATTTTTTCTCTGCCCTATTTTATTTGGGAGTTAAATATTATGTATGAATTCAGCGAAGCAATAAAGGGCTTTTCGGATATTCCGATATCGGTAATCGCCCTTATATTAGGACTTTTTGCAAGAAAAAGAGAAACAACAAAGGGTTTTTCGCTTCTTTTTATCCTCGTTTCCTTTGCCGCATTTGTCGGTGCGCTTGTCCATATTTTTAAGGTGCCGTATGTTGTTAAAACTGCGGTTTGGGTGTTTTTGTATTTTGTTTTATATGAATGTGTTAAAAGGTTTACATTTTTATTTGTAAAATACATAAAAAAAGGCGAAAATACACCGAAATTTATTTCATTTGCAGAGTATCCTTTTTATCTGCTTTCGGTTATTTTCTTAATTTTTGTAAAAGATTACGATATGCTGTTTTTTGTTTTCTTTTCCGCCGTTTGCATAATTACTATCGCTTATATTCTAATAAAAGAAAAAAGAATAACAAGAAATCTTTTGATTTTTATTCTTGTTATTCCCGTTGTTGTTTTGTTTCAGGCGTTCAGCCGTTTTATCCCCTATGCCGTTTTGTTTGAGCATATCATTATCGCCGCCTTGCTCTTTTTGGTTTACCTTATGGCAATAGAGAAGAATTAAGTGTTGATTTCGTAGGGGCGTGTATCACGCGCCCGATTTTTATATCAAAAACAAATACGGCTATCCTGACCTTTCGGTAGGATAGCCGTATTGTTTATTTTTGAATTAAAAAATCAATAATTTTCTGCATTTACTTCAAAATATGCCTGCGGATGGGCGCAAACGGGGCAAACCTGCGGAGCATTTGTTCCGACAACGATATGGCCGCAGTTGCGACATTCCCAAACCTTAACCTCGCTCTTTTTGAAAACCTCTTGCATTTCAACATTTTTAAGAAGCGCACGGTATCTTTCTTCGTGGTGCTTCTCAATGGCGCCTACCATACGGAATTTTGCGGCAAGTGCCTTAAAGCCCTCCTCCTCGGCGGTCTTGGCAAAGCCCTCATACATATCGGTCCACTCATAGTTTTCGCCGTCAGCGGCGGCGGCAAGGTTTTGCGCCGTATCGCCGATACCCTCTAACTCCTTGAACCACATTTTTGCGTGTTCCTTTTCATTGTTGGCGGTTTTTTCAAAAAGGGCGGCAATCTGCTCAAAGCCCTCTTTTTTTGCCTTTGAAGCAAAATAGGTGTATTTATTTCTTGCCTGAGACTCACCTGCAAAGGCGGCCTCTAAATTTTTCTCGGTTTTAGTTCCTGCATACTTATTCATTTTTAATACCTCTTTCTGAATTGTTTTTAATTTATACACTAATTATATACCACTTTTTTTAGTTTTGTCAAATTTATTTTTAGTTACTCCTGAAAAAGGTAAAATAAAGAATATTTTTTATGCTCAAGGTAAAGTATTGTTATTGCTTTTGTATTTTTAATACTGTTGTGAGAGCCGGAAAGGCGAAATTTGGAGATATATTTTATGATATAAATTTAGAGGTTGACCAAATCCTACCTCACGGAAATACCGCTTCAGAAATTAAAAGGTCAACCTCTAATGATAGTATATCCAACAATTCCGAAAATGTCAACAAATTTTCTATCTCCCCCGAAAACATACGGTATAATCAGGAGCGGTATGCACCACTCGCAACAAAAAATATACGGATTACACAATATAAATTGCCACCGTAGGGGCGGATGCCCACATCCGCCCGTTAAGATACATAAAAGCTTATAGCGAACTCGGGACGATGTGGGCATCGTCCCCTACGGT
>JAKSQJ010000020.1 GCA_024404195.1 Clostridia bacterium
TATTATCAAATACGGTCATATGAGGATAAAGCGCATAGTTCTGGAAAACCATTGCGATATCACGGTCCTTAGGTGCTACATCATTTACAAGACGATCTCCGATATAAACTTCACCGTCGGAAATTTCTTCAAGGCCGGCAACCATTCTTAAAGTTGTTGACTTACCGCAACCGGAAGGTCCAACAAGAATGATAAACTCCTTGTCTTTAATTTCAAGGTTAAAGTCGGAAACGGCAGTAACGCCGCCCGGATATCTCTTGTATACGTTACGAAGTGACAAACTTGCCATAAAAATTACCTCCAATTTGCGCAAAAGCGCATACATATACATATTACGATAGTATTATACCAACTTTTTTCAAAAAAAGCAATAAATAATTATCACAATTGTTTTGACAAAATTTTGTCTATGTTGTATATTATTGTTCAAATTTCGCCAAATCCTCGGCAGATAAAAAGCGACATTCGCCCGATTTCATATCGTCGGGCAATATAAAACTGCCGATACTTATTCTTCTTAATTCGTTAACACCCAAGCCGACAGTTCCGAACATTCGCTTGATTTGATGATACTTACCCTCCGTTATGGTAAGCTTGGCGACATTCCTATCTATTATTTCCAATTCTGCGGGTTTACATTCAGTTTTATCGGCAAGAATTATTCCTTCTTTGAATTTTTGACGCATTTCCTCGGTCAAATCTCCGTCAAGAGTTGCTATATATGTTTTTCCTATCTTTTTTGAAGGGGCAATACATCTATGGGCAAAATCACCGTCATCGGTTATAACCAAAAGCCCCGTTGTATCTTTATCAAGCCGTCCGACAGGGGCAAGACCGTTTCTTCTCATTTCTTCGGGGATAATATCAATAACAGTTGTCTGATTTTTATCCTCCGTAGCGCAAAGAACACCCTTCGGCTTATCCATTAAAATATAATAAAACTCGTTATAAAATACTTTTTGTCCCTTATAAAAAACATCTTGTCCTTCAACATCAAAAATAAAAGAGGGGTCCCTTATAACGGTTTCCCCTATTTTGACCTTGCCTCTGTGGATTTGAGTTTTTGCCATAGTTCTCGGCAAATTGAGTTGATTTGAAATAAACCTGTCAAGTCGTTGTTTTTTCATACTGTTTTATAAGCGGATACATCTTCCCCGAAAGTTCCGACGAGGAAATATCACCGCCTATTATTCTCCCGTTATAAATAATCAAATTTGCATTAAAATACTTTGTATCACCGATAAAGTCGCATTTTCGGACTTTATATGTATAAACGGTGCACTTTTCCCCTTTATAAAGGGTTAAATCATAGTTTGCCTTCTTTTGAACGCCGTTATAAACCTTATAGACATCCGAAAAGGAAACGGGAACGGTTATCTGCTTTTTTGTTTCGCTTTCGGCTAAAACATAACAACCTATTCCCCTTAAAAATTCTATTCTTTCCCCTTGGGTATTACCGTTTTTTGCCGTTTGCGCAACACTCTTATACTTTAGAGAAAAGCAAAGAAACAAAAGCACGGTGCAAAAAATAAGCGCCAAAACTTTTCTTGTGAATATCAAATAAACTTTCATCTAATCATCCCCATAAAGAGTATGATTAAAAAGTATTCTTTATAACTTTTTTATAAGACAAACGGCATGGGCGCAAATGCCCTCCATATTCCCCGTAAAGCCCAAGCCCTCCTCGGTTGTTGCCTTTACGCTTACCCTTGAAATATCGGTTTCAAGCGCAGTTGCTATATTTTTTCTCATTTCTTCAATATAGGGTGACATTTTCGGCTTCTCGGCAACAACCGTTGCATCTATGTTTCCGACCTTAAAACCGCTTTC
This sequence comes from Clostridia bacterium, assembly GCA_024404195.1. Lineage (GTDB taxonomy): Bacteria > Bacillota > Clostridia > Oscillospirales > Acutalibacteraceae > UBA737. The sequence goes on from JAKSQJ010000020.1 coordinate 1,831, forward strand.
TTTTATAAGTTCGCCGACATTTTTTAAAAGCAAAAGAGAATTTATGCCTTTATATTTCGGGTCCGTATCGGGAAAATGCTTTCCGATATCGCCGAGCGCCGCCGCTCCCAAAAGGGCATCGCATATTGCGTGAAGCAAAACATCGGCGTCCGAATGACCTAAAAGCCCCTTTTCGTAAGGGATTTTGACACCGCCGATAATAAGTTCTCGGTTTTCGGCAAATTTATGAACATCGTATCCGTGACCTATTCTCATTTCTTTTCCTCCAACACCTTTAATAATGCTTCGGCTATGGCTATATCTTCCGGGGTTGTTATCTTTATATTTGAAGAACTTCCCTCTATTACAACGCATTTATAACCCATTGCTTCCATTAAAGAAGCATCATCGGTATAATCCTCGCATTTTAACGAATTTAAGGCAAAACGGTATTTGTTAACATCAACACCCTGCGGAGTTTGAGCAAGATAAATACAGTTGCGGTCAAGCGTTTGCTTAACGGTTGACTCGTTATCGGTAAGCTTTACGGTATCGGTTGACTTTTTTGCAATAAGCGCACAGTCGGCGGTTTTAAGCGACCGACAAACATCAGCTATCATTTTTTCGCTCACAAAGGGTCTTGCACCGTCATGAATAAGCACCTTGTTTTCGCCCTTAATAAGCTTATTTATACCGCATTTTACCGATTCCGTTCTGTTTGAGCCGCCCTCAACAATATCGGAAACCTTTAACAGATTATACTTTTTGCAAAGCTTTTGGATTTCCAGAATGCTTTCTTTTTTTGTAACGATAATAATTCGGCTAATAATAGGGCTTTTTTCAAATGCCGAAACGGTTTTTGCGATAAGCGGAACACCGCAAATTTTTACAAACTGCTTGTTTGTTCCGTTCATACGGGTAGAATTGCCCGCCGCAACGATAATTACGGGAACGGGGGTATTTCTCGTATCAACCTTTTCGTAAACAAGGGAGGTTTTTGTAACTTCCATTTTCATACCTCTAAAAAAACCGCACCGGACTCACGAGAGTTGGTGCGGTAAAAATTTTATAAATTATTCGGCGTCTTCGCCCTCGCAACAATCGTCGCAATCGCAATCACAGTTAAAATCAAACTCTAACTCTGTATCGCAGTTGGGGCATTTAATACCGCCCTCTTCTATCATATCGTAATCAAGATAGATGGTATCATGACAATTTGGGCATTCAATTTCATAAAGCTCCTCGTCATCACAGCAACCGCAATCGCAGTCATCGTCACAGTCGCAGTCGCAACAGTCACAATCATCATCATAGATTACATCTTCTAAACGGGCAAGGTCTTCATCAACCGCATCAAGCTGTTCGCTCATATCATCGCAGGCATCTTCAATCTGGCAGATTTCCTCGGTGATATCCTCTAAAAGCTCAATAACAGCGGCAAGGATTTTACCTTCCTTTGTTGTCTTATCAAGGTCAAGGCCCTCGGTAAGACCGTTAATATAAGCAATCTTTTCGCAAATATCCATTTAAGTTTCTCCTTAAATAATTATTAGGTGCAATTATGCACGCTCCATATATTCACCTGTTCTTGTGTCAATACGGATAATTTCGCCCTCGTTTATGAACAACGGAACACGGATTTCGCAACCGGTTTCAAGAGTAGCGGGTTTTGTTGCATTAGTAGCGGTATTACCTGCAAAACCGGGGTCGGTCTGGGTTACGGTTAATTCAACAAATGTAGGGGGCTCTACACCAAATACTTTGCCCTTATATGACAAAATTTTGCATACCATATTTTCCTTAACAAACTTAAAGTTATCGCTAACCTCGCTCTTGTTAATCGGAACCATATCGTATGTTTCCTGATCCATAAAGTAATAAAGGTCGCCGTCAGCATAGGAATACTCCATATCCTTGCGCTCAATATAAGCGGTCGGGAACTTTGCTGTCGGGTTATATGACTTTTCAACAACGGCACCTGTAATTACATTTTTAGTTTTTGTTCTTACGAAAGCGGCGCCTTTGCCCGGTTTAACATGCTGAAATTCAACAACCTGAAGAACCTGTCCGTCTTCTTCAAATGTTACACCATTTCTAAAATCTCCGGCACTTACCATTTTTTATTCCTCCAAAAAATATATTACTTAAATTATAATTCAAAAGGCAGAAATTGTCAAGAAAAATTACTATATATCAAAGCATTTCTTGATGTCCTTAAAACTGCCGAGCACCAACAAATGCTCCTCTTTTGTAAGAACGGTGTCGGGAGTAATCGTAATATCAAGCTGACCCTCGCTCTTAATGCCCAAAATATTTATTCCGTGCTTTTGTCTGACGCTCAAATGACCTACCGTTTTACCCTCCCACGAATCGGGAATTGAAACCTCAAAAATTGAATACTTATCGTCAATTTTGATATAGTCGTAAACATTATCCGAGGTAAGCTTTAAGGCCGTCCAGGTTGCAAGCTGCTTTTCGGGATAAATAACAAAATCGGCACCGTTACGAAGAAGAAATTTCTCGTGAACATCGTTAGTTGCTACCGAAACGACCTTTTTTGCTCCAAGTTCTTTAAGAAGCGAGGTTGTTTCAAGCGAGTTTTGGAAATTATTACGAATGGTAACGATGCAAACATCAAAATTATCAATTCCGAGGGTTGACAAAAACCTTTTATCCGTGCAGTCGCCGATTTGAGCATCGGTAACAAGCGGCAAAATATCATCAATTAAGTTCTCATGCTTATCAACCGCCAAAACCTCATGCTTCATTTCAACTACCTTTTCGGCAATTCTTTGGCCGAAACGGCCAACACCAATAAGAAGAACACTTTTCATAGCATTATATCTCCTAATCAATTTTATCCGACTGTAACATTTTCTTTCGGATACCGATTTTCCGAATACTTACTGTCGGCAACGGTTGCAAAAACAAAGGTAAGTCCGCCGACACGACCCAAAAACATCAAAGCGATAAGAACACCCTTTGAAACGGACGAAAGTGCGGGAGTAATGCCGAGCGTAAGCCCGACAGTCCCTATTGCCGACGCCGTTTCAAACATACAGTCAAAAACGGGAAGATTATCCGCTCTGCTTATTATTGCCGCACCCAAAAAGAACAGAAACAGGTAAAGAATAAAGATAGCGGCGGCATTTTTTATAACATTTTCGGGTAATCTGCGCTTATAAATTTCGGCATTGTCTCTTCTTTTGAAAACCGAAACAACAGAGGCATATAAAACCGCAACCGTTGTAATTTTCATACCGCCTGCGGTAGAGCCGGGCGCTCCGCCTATGAGCATTAAAAATATCATCATCAGTTTTCCGCTATCGGAAATGTTTTCAAACGAAACGGTATTAAAACCGGCAGTTCTAAGGGTTACCGACTGGAAAAACGATGCGAGTATTCTGCTTGACACCGCCATTTTTGAAAATTCAAAAAAGTAAAAAAACAAAGCCGGAATAATAACCAAAATCAGAGTAGTTGTAAGTATTATTTTGGTTTGCAAACGGTATTTTCTGAATGAGAATTTATTTGTTTTTATGTCTTCCCAAGTTAAAAATCCGATACCGCCTACGATTATTAAAAACATAATTGTTATGTTAAGCAGGGGATTATCAACATAACCGCAAAGGGATGAAAACGGTGCTTTTCCCGCCACAATATCAAAACCGGCATTGCAAAATCCCGAAACCGAATGGAAAATGCCGTATTCTATACTGTCAACCACACCGTAATCGGGAAGAAAAACAAAGAAAAGAGCAACGGCACCGAGCGCCTCAATAACGGCGGCAGTGCGAACAATAAAGCCGGTAAGCCCGACAATTCCGCCGATATGGTTAGCGGAAATTGAATTTTTGATGGTGTTTCTTTCGGAAATTCCCAAGTGTTTTCCTATAAGCATTGCAACGAGGGTTGTCATGGTTATAACACCCATTCCGCCAATTTGTATCATAATAAGGATAACAGTTTTTCCGAACAAATTAAAATGGCTCGCCGTATCTTTAACTACAAGTCCCGTAACGCAGGAGGAAGATGTTGCCGTAAAAAGCGCATCAATAAATGAAGTGCCGTTCTTTGAGCTTATCGGCAACCAAAGCAAAACCGCACCCAATAAAATAAGGGCGGTAAATCCCAAAACAACTATTCTTTCGGAATTTAATACTTTATGTCTTATCTTCATTTAACTCACCTTTCGCCAGGATGACGGGCTGAAGAATAATAGTAACGGGAATATTTCAAGCCGTCCCAAAAGCATTGCAAAAGAAAGAACGATTTTAGAAAGATAACTATAACCGAAATAACTGCTTGTCGGTCCGACCTTTGCAAGACCGGGACCTATATTATTAAAGCAGGCAAGGGTTGCGCTTAAATTGCTTTCTATATCAAAATTCTTTTCAAAGCCGAGGATAAATACGATTAAAACAACAAGCAAAAAATAAATTATCGTATAGGTTGCCGCACTTGAAACAGTTTCCTCGTCAACCGCCTTTTTATCAACGGTTATACCCTTTACCATTCTCGGATGGACAAGAGTTTTGAGTTTTCTTTTGATAATCTTAAAGATAAGAATAACCCTTGAAACCTTTATGCCTCCTGCGGTTGAGCCGCCGCAGGCACCGATAATCATCAAAAGTAAAAGTATTGTTTTTGAAAATGTCGGCCATAAATCAAAATCGGTTGTTGAAAAACCGGTTGTTGAAATTATTGAAGAAACCTGGAAGAAAGCGTCACGAACGGTTTTGGCACCCGTTTTATACATATCAAGAATATTAAAGGTAATAAGTCCCGTTGAAACGGCAATTACCGACAAATAAACCCAAAGTTCACTGCTCTTAAATGCCGACAAGGTGCGCTTGATAATAAGCAAGAAAAATACATTGAAGTTAACACCGAACAGCACCATAAATATACCCACAACCCATTGGTCATAAGGGGTATATCCCGCCAAACTGTCGGCTTTTATACCGAAACCGCCCGTTCCGGCAGTTCCGAAGGAATGGACAACACTGTCATAAAGTCCCATTTTTCCGACACCGAAAACCTTGCCGAAATATAAAAGGGCAATTTGAAGAAGGGTCAAACCAATATAAATGATATAAAGAATTTTTGCCGTATCTTTTGCGCGGGGAACGATTTTATCAACCGTAGGTCCCGGCATTTCGGCTCTTAAAATATGAATTGAACGGTCGGAAACGCTCGGTATTACCGCCATAACAAATACGATAACGCCCATACCGCCGATAAAATGCGTAAAGCTTCGCCAAAAGAGCATACTTTTAGATAAACTTTCAACATCGGTTAAAATTGAAGCACCCGTAGTTGTAAAACCGCTTACCGTTTCAAAAAACGCATCAATAAAATTCGGAATATATCCGCTAATAACAAACGGTAATGCGCCGATTACCGACACCGCAAGCCAGGCGAGAGTTACAACAAAAAATCCCTCTTTGGCAAACATTGTGCGGTTTTTTGCAGGGAAGATTTTTGATATTATCATTCCGAGAATAAAGCTTCCTATCGCAACAACGGCAAAAGAAAGCAAAGATTTGTTGTTACCGTATTCGCCGTAATAAACGGCAACAAAAATCGGAAGCAATAAAAGAAGCGAAACAGTGCTTATTATTTTACCGAAAATATGCAGAACTATTCTTTTATTCATAAAAAATACTACACTCTTTCTATTTTATGATATCCGAAAGGTCATCAATAAGATGACCTGCCGAGATAACAACAACCCTGTCATTCGGCTCAATAACATCGTTACCGGTCGGAATAATCGGCTTTCTGCCCCTTATTATTCCTGCGATAATGACATCCTTTTTAGTGTTAAGGTCTTTAAGCGGAATATTAACAAACTTAAAACTATCCTCAACAATAAACTCCAAAGCTTCGGCTTTTCCGTCCATTATCTTATAGAGAGTTTCCATTTTACTGCCCTTTGAGTTTTGGAGCGCCCTTGCATAGCGGACAACGATATCGGCAGTAATCTTCTTCGGGGAAATTATGGAATCAAGTCCTAATTTACTTGCCATAGATGCAAGCTCGGCACGGTTGACCTTTGTTATAACCTTCGGCAGTTCCTTTGAAGAAGCGAAGAAAGAAAGAAGGATATTTTCCTCGTCAATACCCGTTAAAGCGACAAAGGCATCCATTATCGTAATGCCTTCCTCCAAGAGAAGCTCCTGGTCGGCACCGTCACCCAAAATGACATTTGCTTTCGGCAAAAGTTTGCTCATTTCGTCGCATTTTTTGCGGTCAATATCTATTATCTTTACGGAATTTCCGGCGGCAAGTAAAAATCTTGACAAATAATATGAAACTCGGCTTGCACCGATAATCATAACATTTCTTGCCTGTTTTTGAAGAATTGAAAGTTTTTTAAGAACCTTTTGCATCTGAACGGGGTCGGCGGTAATTCCTATACGGTCGCCTGCTTTAAGAACAAAACTGCCGTCGGGGATATACACCTCGTTACCGCGCATTACAACGCAAACAAGAAAATTATCCGATATCTTTTTCCTAAGGTCCAAAAGGGCAATTCCGTCAAGCAAGGTATCGGGCTTTATTAAAAGCTCAACCATCTCAAATTTTCTTTTTGCAAAGGTTTCAATATTTACGGCATTCGGAAGCTTTAATATATTAAAAAGTTCCTGCGCCGCCATAAGTTCGGGGTTAATGGCAAGGGATAAATCAAGCTGTTGGCGGACAAAGGAAGAACCCTGACTGTTGTTGTTATATTCGGGATTTCTTATTCTCGCAATGGTATTTTGAGCGCCTAATTTCTTTGCGAGGAAGCAGGAAAGCATATTGATTTCGTCCGAGCCCGTAACCGCAACAAACATATCGGCATTTTTAACATCGGCTTCGCAAAGGGTATCATAATCGCCGCAATTTCCGCAAACGCATATAACATCATACATATTGGTAGCGGTTTGCAATACGGCGGAATCAACATCAATAACCGTAACATCATGGCCCTCAAAGGTAAGGTCGGCAACTATTATATCTCCGACCTTGCCGTAACCGGCGACAACAATCTTCATAACAGCAAAAATTCTCCTAAACTCATAAATTTAGTTCATTATACAACTATTTTTCAATTAAATCAATTATTTAAGCGACTTATAATAATCCTTCATTTGCTTTGCATCCTCGGCTTGAGTTCCGTCCGATTCGCAAATGAAAATATTACTGCAATTTTTCTTGTAAGACAACTCCATAACCGGCTCAAAATCGGGACCGTAAACGGTATCCTCAAAGGTCAAATGCCGCTTTTCGCCGCCGGCAGTATATTCTATCTTTGAAAAATGAGAATGGAAACATTTAAGGCGGTTTTCACCCAAACGGTTTTCAATTTTTTCATATACCGATTTATAATCGTCCTTTGTTTTGAAAAAGCCCAAATCACGCGCGTTTAAGTGACCGAAATCTATGCAGGGAATTAAGCTCTCATCAAGTAAACAAAGTTCTATTACCTCATCAAGAGTTCCTAATTGATTGACTTTTCCCATCGTTTCGGGACAAATATGTATATTTGACAGTCCCGCATTTGAGAGAGCGTCAAGGGATTTTTTCATAGTATCCTTTGCAAGAAACAATGCCTCTTCCCTTGAAATTTTACCGCAAGAGCCGGTATGGACGATAATTCGGTTACCGCCCATTGCATTAACGGCTTCGGCACTCGCCAAAATATAATTTATTGAGTTTAATCTTTTTTCCTCATCAACCGAGGACATGGAAATATAATAGGGCGCATGTAAAGAAAGGGTTATTCCCTTTTGACTTGCGATTTTGCCGAGTTCTTCCGCCTTTTCCTTACCGATATTTACGCCTCTGCCGCATTGATATTCAAAACAGTCAAGACCCATTTTTACAATATATTCGGGGACCTGCAAACTGCCCTTATAACCCATTTCGGTAAAGGAAAGCGAGTTCCCTGCCGGACCGAATTTACAAGACATAAATTTCTACACCTCTGTTTTTTCTATACGGTAAATTCTGTAAACTACCTTTTCAAGCTTTCGCTTAATACGAAATCTTAAACTTGTTTCGGGTTTTATCGGGGTTAAAAGTATAGTGGTAATACCGCAAAAATTACCGCCCAAAACATCGGTAAAAATCTGGTCGCCGACTATGGCAACATTCTTTTTCTTTTCGCCTAATCTTTTAAGACATCTGACATAACCCGTAAACAATGGTTTAAGCCCCAACGATATAAAATCAAGATTTATCTTTTTCGCAAACGGCTCTACCCTTTTTTTCTTTGAGTTTGAAAGAATAAGAAGTTTAATTTTGTTATCTCTCATTTTTTCAAGCCATTCGCCAAGTCCGTCGCAAAGCTTCATTCCGTGATGCGTTGAAAGCGTATTATCAACATCAAGAATTAAGGCGGTTATGTTCCTTTTTTGAAGCATATCGGGGGTTATATCGGTTATCCTGTCAAGCTTAATATTCGGTTTAAGTAACATAATCTTCTCCATAAAACAAAAAAGGCGGTCAAAAACCGCCTTTTTAAGAATGCTAAATTAGCGGAACTTTCTCTTACGAGCAGCTTCCGACTTCTTTTTGCGCTTTACAGAGGGCTTTTCATAATGCTCTCTCTTGCGAACTTCTTGGATAACGCCGTCTTTAGCAGTTTGTCTCTTAAATCTACGAAGAGCATTATCAAGAGATTCATTTTCTTTAACTTTTACCTGACTCATTTATATTCCCTCCCTCCGCAAAATTGCAGGGGTAATACTTGTAGTGTCATTATACTATATAAATGCGCAAAATGTCAAGTATGTTTTTATCTTTTTAACCTATTGGCGCCATATTTTATCTTTTTGCATAAAAAAGCGGGACTTTTTTTATACAAAAGCCCCTCTTTTTTGCTAATTTACTTCATCGGTCCTGTAAATGAACTTAACCGAGCCGTCGCTTAAATCATTTATTCCCGAGAATGATTTATAGTTTTTCGCAACATTTATCATCGCTTTTGCCCTTAAAATAATCGGTTTTGCATCGTTTTTATAAAGGGTTGCGATTTTGCCTATTCCATCGTTATTTAACTTCTTTATTCCTTCATAAAGCTGTTTCGCACCGTCTTTCAGCGCATTTACTCCGTTTACGAGTGCAGGTGTTCCGTTTTTAACAGTCAAAAGTCCGTCAAAAAGTGTTCCTGCTCCGTTTGCAATATCATAAATGCCGCCTTTAAGCAGTATCATACCGTCATTAAGCTGACCTACGCCGTCAATAAGCGCCGAGCTTCCGTCTTTTAGTCCGTTCATATTTTCGGAGATAGTAACTGCGCCGTCCTTTGCCGAGGAAACGCCGTCGGTATAGTTTTTAATACCCAAAGCAAACTGACTGTAACTGTCAAGCGAAGAAATGCCTTCTTCAATCTTTGGCTTTAAACTGTCCTTTGCAAGCTTTAAGCAAAGCGCTTTTATGGCATTCTGACCGTCGGGAGTTGCGGCAGTTCCGACGGCGGAAATCAGTGTTCCTTTATCGGTTACAAGAATATTGCCTACTTCTTCCTCGGTCTTTCCCGTTGCGAGCAGGTATTTGCAACCGTCTAAATAAGCAGTGTCAACGCCCTTTGCCTTAAACTTTTCGTCAAGCGAGGTTGAGGCAATATTTATCATTTCGCCCTTTTGGGTATCGTTAGGATTATCAAGCAGTCCGTTAAGTATTGTCTTATAATTATCCTTTGTTAAGGTGTTTATGGTAATACCGCTTCCGGAAACGGTATCCTCAACGGTTTTAAGTATCATACCGAAAATCTTATCGGCGCCGCCGTTAAGGGTATCGTTGTTTTGGCAAATTGTATCAAGTCCGTCTTTAAGATTATTACTGCCGTCCTTTAATTTTCCTATTCCGTCATCAAAAGCGCCGACCTTATCGTTAAGAGCGTTTAAGCCGTCACTTAATTTTTGAGCACCCGAATATGCTGTGTCGGCACCAATTTTTAGTGCCTTTGCGCCGTCGGCCAATTTTTTAATGCCGTCAACCAATGCGGACGAATTTTCCGATAAGGTTTTAAGTCCGCCGTAAAGCTTTGAAGAGCCGTCAACAAGCGAATTTACACCGTCCGTGAGTTCTTTTACGGTATCGTCAAGTTTATTTATATCAAGCTTACTTGTATCAATATTATTAAACACTCCGCTTGTTGCAACGGTTACCGCCATACCGAGCTTAAAATGCTTAACATCGGCAGTTACGGTAAAACCGTCGGGAATGGAAAGGATTTTATTATCAAGTCCCAAAGTTTCCTGCATACCGGGCAAAGCATAGCCGACAACAAAACTCTTTTCGCCGTCATCAATGGCTCTGCCGTTTGTTACGGTTATATTTGAAAATACATCGTTATCAAACATCATACCCGTAAGCATCACAAAAGGAACATATATCTTTTCCTTTTTACCGTTGATGTCCATATACGAATACTGATTATTCTTAAACTTATATTCAATGGTTACCTTTCCGCTTTTTCCGATAAGTTTTTTAGGCGATACGGTTTCGCCGTTGAATTTATACTTTACAGCGAAGGTTACGGGAAGCTCCTTTGAAATTTCGCCCTGATAATAAATATCGTTACCGTTTGCATCCCAAACAAGAGAATTATCGCCGCCCAAGGTATAGCCCTCGTCGCCCTTAACATTCTTTATGTTTTTGAGTTCGCTTTTATCGGAAAGCGCATTTGCCGATAAGCAGTTTTTAATATAATCGCTGACGATTATTTTCTCAACCGTTCCGTCGGCATTTGCCAAAACATAAACGGTTTCGTCTTTATAAACGGAAGTTTCATCATTTGAGGTTTCTTCCTTTTCGGTTTTAGGGGTTTTGGTATCGCTTTTTTCCAAACCGTGAACATAATAACAGGTCGTAAAGGATATACACAAAGAAAGCATCAAAGCCAAAAGTTTAGCATAAGTTTTTTTCATTTTCATTCTCCTTTATATCTTTAATTTGCTTCATACCGAGTGTTGTTTTAACGATTATTTTATCAAAAAGATATAAGAACGCCGGAAGTATGAACATTACGCAAAGAACACTGATTACGGCTCCTCTTGCAAGTAACATACACATTGAGCTTATTATATCAATATCCGAATAAACGGCTACGCCTATGGTTGCCGCAAAAAGTCCGGCTCCCGAAACGATTATTGCAGGGGTTGATTTTGAAAGCGCCGTCCATACCGCTTCTTTTCTGTTTAGACCGCCTATTCGTTCGGTTTTATATCTCGTTGTCATCAAAATCGCATAGTCAACCGTTGCGCCGAGCTCTATCGTGCTTATACAGATAGGTGCTATAAACGGTAAACTCTGACCTAAATAATGAGGTAAACCGAGATTTATGAAAATGCCGAGTTCTATAACCGCTATAAGAATAAACGGCAGTGATAAACTCTTTTCAACAACCGCTATTATTATGAAAATAAGTATTACCGAAACGATATTAACAACCTTAAAGTCATAATCGGTTGTTTCTATCATATCCTTTGTGCAGGATGCCTCGCCTATTACCATACTCGTTTTACTGTGGCTTTTAACAATCTTGTTTAATGAGTTTATTTGTTCGCTGACCTCGTCGGTTGCAACTCTATACTCGGAGCCTATCATCATAAGCTCCCATTTATCGTTTTTGACTATTGAGGTCAAGTCATCGGGGATAACCTCCATAGGAACGGCGGGACCCAATACCGCTTCAAGCCCCAAAACATACTTAACGCCCTTGACCTCTTTAAGCTCTTTTGTCATTTTGCGGATTTCTTTTGTATCGGTATTGGAGTCAATAAGCAAAATATGGCTTGTTCCCATATTGAAATTATCGGTAAGCTTTCTGTTGGCAACATTAAATTCCATATCCTCGGGCATTGCCTCGCCGATATTGAAATAAACCTCATTATTTGTCTTAAAATATCCGTAAAGCGCGGGGGCGACAAGCAAAAGGAATATGCAAATATATATCGGGAAATGCTTTAAGGTTGATTTTGAAAGTTTATCAACCGACGGTATTAAGGATTTATGCCTTGATTTTTGAAGCGGTTTATCAAGAATTAAAATCATTGCAGGCAAAACCGTTACGCATCCGATAACACCCAACAAAACACCCTTTGCCATAACTATACCCAAATCTTTTCCGAGGGTAAACGACATAAACATAAGGGCGATAAAACCTGCTATTGTTGTTATTGAACTGCCTAAAACGCTTGCCATAGTGTCCTTTACGGCGACCGCCATAGCATCATTTTTTTCAAGTCCTTTTTCCTTTTGCTCTATGTAACTGTGCCATAAGAAAATAGAGTAATCCATCGTTACGGCAAGCTGTAACACCGCCGACAGCGCCTTTGTTATATAGGAAATTTCTCCGAAGAAGAAATTACTTCCCATATTATAAAGTATCATAAGTCCGATGGAAGCTAAGAAAACAATCGGAATAAGCCAACTGTCAAGAAGCAAAAGCATTGCAATAAGCGCCATAACAACGGCTATTGCTACATAAATCGGCTCTTCCTTTTCGCATATTATTTTAAGGTCGGTTACAAGGGCGGAAATACCCGAAACAAAGCACTGCTTTCCGCATACCTTTCTGACCTCTTTAATTGCATCAATAGTTAAATCGGACGAAGCGGAGGTATCAAAGAATACCGCCATCATAGTAGCATTATCACTGTTAAATGCACTGTAAATATCATCGGGCAGCATTTCTTTCGGAATAGAAATATCGGCAACGGTATCATACCATATAACCGTATCAACATGGTCAACCTTTTGAACCTTGCTTTTTAATTTAACAACCTCTTTATCCGACATATTTTCCACAACAATAAGTGAAAAAGCGCCCTTTCCGAAGCCCTCTAAAAGTTCGTTCTGACCTATAACCGTTTCCATATCTTCGGGAAGATAATCAAGCATATCATAATTTATCCTCGTTGTTGCTATTCCGATTACGGAAGGTATTAGCAACAAAACGGCAAGTATTAAAATAGGTATCTTAAATTTTACAACAAATTTTGCAAATTTCATACTATACCTCCTTTATTCTAATAAAGATTATATGTTCATATTCCTTTTATACAATGGGCATAAATAAAACCCGTGCCTAAAAATTAGGCACGGGACTAAAAATGTCTGATTTTAATTTTTGCAACGGTTTAAGGTTTCCTCAATAATTCCCTTACGAAGTTCGCAAATTCTCGCAATGTTTTTTCGTAAATCTTCGGTTGCGCCGCTGCTCATCCAGCTCATCGCAACCCCGAAAAGTTCGCATTTATAAAGAGTTATTAAGGTTTCTCGGTCAAAATCGGATATTTGACTGTCATCAACAACCTTTTTGCCGTAGGAAATTACCGCATACTCGCAAACCTTCCATAAATAACGCTCAAAAATATCTCTGTTTACCGAATTATAGATATGCAAAATCGCCCTGCGGTTTTTTTCGGCAAAGTCAAGAACAGTTCTGAACGCCATCTCAATAGAATCAATGTTTTTGTATTTTTCTATTATGGTATCTGCTTCTTCGGTAATAATTTCTTCAATAAGCTGGGGCAAATCCTCATAATGATAATAAAATGTGTTGCGGTTTATCCCTAATTTTTGAGTGATTTTTTTAACGGTAATTTGCGATAAGGGTTGTTCGTTTAACATATTTATAAATGTTTCTTTTATAGCTTTTTTTGTAAAATCTGCCACTTTTTCACCTGCTTAAACAAAGGTTTTTAATTCGCCGTCCAAAATATTCGTTCTCGTTATAAGATAGCAATAATAATTATCGCTTACATCCATATAAAATTTATCAAGCAAAAGCGACGGGTTTATATTATCGTTAGGTCCTGCCGGAAGAATTATTTTTAATAGCGTATCGCCCTCAAAATCCGAAATTTCAAACGACTTTATTTTCGTTGCCAAATCAATTTCTTTTAATTCTCCGCGTTTTGTTCTTTTGTTTGCGATAATAGAGGGGCTTGACAAAAAATCAGAAAGTTTTTCTTTAACCTCGCCCTTATCGTCAAAAAGAATTTCATAGGAAGCAAAAGCGATTTTGCCTACCTTATTTTTCGGCTCAAAGGCATCAAGAAAATGAATATAAGGCGGACAAACCTCATTAAGAATTGAGGGGACTTTTGAAATATCAAAATCATCGTCATTAAGCTTAATATCCATAAGCTCATAATACCCCTCAAACCCCAAAGGAAGCGGTAAAGCAAAGGTAATATAAGGGTGAGGATTAAAGCCCTCGGTATACCAAATATCAAGTCCTGATTTTCTTATAAGCCGTGTCATAAGACGGTTCATATCAAGATGCGAAACAAACCTTGCCCTGCCTTTTTTGGTAAATATAAGTCTAACGCTTTTCAAAACAAACACCCTTTCCGAAAACATTTGCACCGCAATTTGAACACTTTTTTCGGCAATGAGGGGTTGTTATCGCCTTTTTTGCCTGTTCGTTTTCTTTTATCAAAAATTCTTTTTTAACACCGTAATCAAGGTGGTCCCAAGGGTTTATTTCCTCATAAGTTCTTTCTCTGTTTGCATAAAATTCGGGATTTATGCCGCATTCTTTAAATGCATCAAGCCATTTTTGAAGTTCAAAATACTCGTCCCATGCTTCAAATTTACAACCCTTTTCGTGCGCTTTGAGAAGAACTTGACCTAAACGGCGGTCGCCCCTTGCAAAAACGCCCTCTAAAAAGCTTGTTTTGTTTTCATGGTAACTGTATGAAATTTTCTTTGAATGAATACACTCTTTAAGATACTGCTGTTTTTCCATGATTTCGTCCCTTGTTATTTGAGGGTGAAACTGAAAAGGCGTAAACGGCTTCGGAACAAAATTTGAAACACTTATATTAACGCTTACGCTCTTACCCTTAGGTTTTTCGGGCAGGGCATAAAAAGTATCAACTATTTTTTGCGCCAAGTCGGCAATACCTTTAATATCGTCATAGGTTTCAGTCGGAAGTCCCATCATAAAATATAGTTTTACGGCTGTATATCCGCCGGAAAACGCAGTTTTGCAGGTGTTTATGATTTCTTCTTCGGTTACATTTTTGTTTATAACATCACGAAGGCGCTGAGTTCCCGCTTCGGGCGCAAAGGTCAGTCCGCTTTTTCTGACATGGTTAATTTTTTCAAGTCATTCATCGGAAAAATTATCAATACGAAGGCTCGGCAAAGAAAGCGAAATTTTATCCTTTTCGGTAAAGGAAAGAAGACCGTTTAGAAGCGGCTCTAAATTCCTGTAATCACTTGTGCTTAAAGAAGAAAGGGAAATTTCGTCATAACCCGTGCTTTCGCAAAGCGCCTTTGCCTGACGGCATATCGTTTCAACCGATTTTTCACGGACGGGTCGGTAAATAAACCCTGCCTGACAAAATCGGCAACCTCTTATACAACCCCTGAAAATTTCCTGAACTGCCCTATCATGAACAATCTCAATATAGGGAACAACAAATTTTTCGGGATAATATGTCTTATCAAGGTCGGTTTCTATTCTTTTGCGAACGGTAACGGGTGCCGAATGTTTTGGGGTTACCGCTTTAATTGTTCCGTCCTCATTATAGGAAACATCGTAAAGCGAGGGCACATAAACTCCCTCTATCTTTGCGGCTTCAATTAAAAACTGCTCCTTTGTCCCGCCGTTTTTCTTGAATTTTTTATATAGGTCAATAACCTCTAAATCCGACTGCTCCCCCTCGCCCAAAAAGAAGATATCAACAAAATCGGCAAGCGGCTCGGCATTACAGGTGCAAGGACCTCCGGCTACGACTATCGGGGTAAAATCCTTTCGGTCCTTTGCTAAAAGCGGAACACCCGCAAGGTCTAACATATTAAGAACATTACTGTAAGAAAGCTCATATTGAAGCGTAAAACCGATAAAATCAAAATCTTTTACGGGGTCTCTGCTTTCAAGCGCAAAAAGGGGCATATCGTTTTGACGCATAACCGCCTCAAAATCGGGCCAGGGCGCAAAAACCCTTTCGCACCAAATATCTTCCCTCTCGTTAAAAAGGGAATAAAGAATTTTCATACCGAGGTGGGACATACCAACCTCATAATTATCGGGAAAACAAAAGGCGAAACGGACATCAACATCATTTTTGTCCTTAATAACACTGTTTATTTCGCCGCCCGAATATCTGCCCGGCTTTTGCACCGTAAGAAGCAGTTGCTCAAATCTTTTTTCGTCCATTTAACTTTCCTTAAATTACCATCTTGTTATTTCTTCAACATAAATCGCATTTGTCCATGCTTTTTTACCGTTTTTGCCGTAAACCGTTACACGGAAATATTCAATATCATTAGGAACATCAAATACGGCTTCGTTTATATATTCGTCAACATTTCCGCAAGCATGCCTTGAATAACGAACACCCGAAGAAAGTATTATATGTTCAGCATCGGAGCAGGTTATATGAACCTTTCCGTCCTCATAATAATAATCATAAATTTCGGCGCCGGTTGAGGCATAAAATTCTCCGTTTTCAAGCGCTTTTGTTATAGTTCTGTATTCAAGCTTCGGGGCTTTAATAACTATAAAGCCGCCGAAAGAGTCAAACTTTCTGCTTTCGGGCGGAAAACTGTTATGGTTATCGTCGGCGGCAACGCAAAATACTCTTTTGCGCTTACGCAGAAACTCATCATAACAGTAAATATCGTTATCGTGGTAACCGTCTATAAAGCAGCCGTTATTATAAACCTCAATGGCGTTCATACCCTCATACTGACCGAACTTTTCAATGTTTTCAAGCGACCAGGACGGATGATTATATGTAACAAAAAATCCGTTTTCTCTTAAAGTGCCAATCATTTTATTAACACCGAACGGGGTATAAATCCTTTCAAATTCATTGTTTTCATCCTTTTTAACAAGATGTCCCATAGCTCTTTCTTCGGTATAAATATACTTTGATTTATGCCAACAAGGGTCGGTAATGTTATCCTGCTCCAAGGCAATGGCGCAAATATGCAGCTTTGAAGAATGGTTGGTATATGCCTCGTTCATATTAAGCTCATAACCGTTAAGGGTTAAGAACTCGCTGTCATTAAGCTCAGGGTGAGGCACAAGCAGGTTATGGTCGGTTATGGCAAGAACCGAATAGCCGTGGCTTTTATACATTTCCTTTAATTCCTCGGGCGTTTTCTTTCCGTCAGAAATATTACTGTGGCAATGAAGATTTGCCTTATAAAAATTTCCGCTTTCGGGCAAAAGATACTTTTTCATTTTTATCACCTCATAAAATATACCATTTTATTAAAAACCAAATGGAAGTTTTGACCATAATTTATTAAACAAGTTAACTACTTTACCGAATAAATTGCCAAGCAGGTAAGATAACAAAATTACAATCGGGATAAATATTAAAAATCCGATAGTGTTCTTAATACTGAATCCGACTCTATTCACAACTTTTTCAACAGCAAAGATAAAAATATAAACAACAAATGCATGAGTTAAATAAATATTATAACTTTTTTTGCCGAAAGCAATTACGGTTTTTCCGATAATTGAATCAAAAAATTTCATATTATTTTCTGCTAAAGCGCAATAATATACGACCATACATATACCGGCGGACATACTCCATATTGAAAGATAATAACCGTAAAAATACGGAATGTAATACAGTCCCAATGACACAACCGTTAGAATAAGTCCCGCAACAAAAATAAAAACACTATGTTTTGATTTTGCTTCTTTTCGGTTAACAATCTCATAAAGTATAATTCCCGACAAATAACAAGGATACTGAACAAAAAATATATGTTTGGTAAAACCTTTTGATATATCAAACCGTTTCCCGAGAAAAATATAAAAAATCGCCCAAATACCAACAGAAAGAACAGAAGTTAAAATAAGAAAAACTGTTTTTGACTTAAATTTTTTCAAGGCATTAAAAACAATCGGTGTTATGACATACAAAACCACCGTTGTTCCGATATACCACCCTCCCGGCATAACATTATTGTTGCAAAAGGGTAAAAGTCCATTCAAAAAGAGCAAATTACATATTATTGAGAGTATTCCTCTGTTTTGACCGAAGTTCAAAGGCGAATTAAGAAAACGCAGAGTAATGCTGTT
>JAKSQJ010000021.1 GCA_024404195.1 Clostridia bacterium
GATACATAAAAGCTTATAGCGAACTCGGGACGATGTGGGCATCGTCCCCTACGGTCTAGCGTCTAGAATCTAGCGTCTAGGGAACGGATTTGTATATCGTGGTAGAGACAAAAATAAAGAAGAGGCTCCACCCGAATTGGGTGTCAAGCCTCTCAAACTGGTCGAGGTGACAGGACTTGAACCTGCGGCATCCAGTTCCCAAAACTGGCGCGCTACCAGCTGCGCTACACCTCGTTATATTAAATTGTATATTATAGCACCTGCTTTTCAATTTTGAGTTTTGGGCAACTTTGTTGTTCCCAAAACTGACATCCAGCTGCGCTACACCTCGGAATATTTAATATTAAAAAGCCATTTTTTCATAGTTTTTTTGTCTTTTTATGAGACGGTTATGATAATAACACATATTTTTTGATTTTTCAAGGGTTTTTTGGAAAAATTATTAACATTTTTTATTGTTAGCTGTTGAAAACTATATATAATTATGATATAATCTATATTGTATATTATATATTATATTTATATATTAATTATATTTATTTTGAGGTGAACAAAAATGGCAAACAATTCTTTGGATGAAATTTGGGTTGCGATTTGCGATGAATGTAAAAAAACTGTTTCTTCCGTTGCCTTTGACTGTTTTTTTAAGGACTTAAAACCTCTTAATATTGACGGCGAAAGTTTTATTCTTTCACACAATAACGAGTATATGTGTTCTTTGATTGAAAAGAATTATAATAATCTGCTTTCCACCGCAATTAAAAAAATAATGGGAATTGACCTTGTTCCTAAAATTATTTTTGAAGCCGAAGAGGAAAAAATAAGAAAGGCGGAAGAATCAAGCGAGGGTCTTACCTTTGCGGATTTCTTTACATTTGATAATTTTATTGTCGGTTCTTCAAACCGTTTTGCAAAAGCCGCCGCTTTTGCGGTTGCGGAACAACCGGGACTTATTAAGTATAACCCTCTTGTTATTTACGGTCCTTCGGGTGTCGGCAAAACTCACCTTTTACTTGCAATAAAAAACCATATCAAAAACAAGTTTCCGAACAAGAAAATTGAATACACCTGCGGCGAAGATTTTACAAACCAACTTATTAAAGCATTGCAGGACGGTAAGCTCGGTTTAGGCACCATAGAAGATTTCAGAACAAAATTCAGAAGCACCGATGTTTTGCTTGTTGACGATATTCATTTTATTGCGGGTAAAGAACAAACGCAGGAAGAATTCTTTAATACCTTTAATACCTTATATCAAAACAATAAGCAAATCGTTGTAACGCTTGACCGACCGCTCAAAGACATCAAAACCCTTGATGACAGAATAAGATCCCGTTTGACCGGCGGACTTTTTGCCGATATTTCAACCCCCGATTTTGAAACAAGGGTTGGAATAATCAAAAAGAAAGCGGAACAAAGCGGTCTTACTATTGAAGAAAACATTTTATTCTATATTGCGGAACACATCAAGAATAATACAAGACAGCTTGAGGGCGTTGTTAAAAAAATTGAGCTATACGAAAACTGCGAACAAAAGAAACCTAATATTTCGGTAGTTCAGGGCTTTATTAAAGATGTTATTAATGAAACTCAACCCGAGCCGATTAAGATAGACAAGATTATTTTAGAGGTTGCAAGAACCTATAATGTTTCGGAAAGCGCAATTCTTTCAAACCGAAAGACCGCTTCGCTTGTTTTAGCAAGGCAGGTTGCAATGTATATTGCGAGAGAAACAACATCCATGTCTTATAACCAAATAGGCGAGAGTTTTGGTAAAGACCATACTACTGTTTTATATAATGTTCGCAAAATTGAAGATTTTTTAAAGGACAAACCGAGAGAAAGAGAAATGGTTGAAGATATAATAAAAAATCTTAAAAGCGAATAAAGTTATCCACTATTTTAAGGTTAATTAACTGATTTTTTATTCACATACCTGTTAATAAAAAAAGTTATTAGAGTTTTTAACTTTTTATCAAGTTTTTTATTAAACGCAAATTTTCTTTATTTAAGACGCTTTTCTTAAAAACTAACAATTTTAACCACCCTTATTACTACTGTTAATTATTATTTATCTTTTATATTAAAAAGGAGAATAAAAATGAAATTTACTGTTGAGAGAGCAACATTTTTAGATGCCGTTTCAAAGCTTCAAAAGGTCGTTTCAAATAAAACTTCCATGCCGATACTTGAAGGTATCTTAATTTCCGCCGAGAAGGGACTTTTAACTCTTGCTACATATAACCTTGAAATGGGTATGAAAAAGGAAATGTATGCAAATTGTGAAGAGCCGGGAGATATTGTTATAAATGTCCGTCTTCTTGCCGATATATTAAGAAAATTAGGCGGAGTTCAGGTTGAAATAGAATGTGATGAAAAATTATTGTGTCATATAAAAAGCGGAGAAGCCGTTTTTGAAATAATGGGAATGAACGCATCTGATTTTCCCGAAATGCCTTCTGTTTCAGACGGAGATAATTTAAGCATCAATGCAAAAGTTTTCTGCGATATGGTAAAGGGCACAATTTTTGCTGTTTCTCAGGTTGAGGGAACCCGTCCTATTTTAACCGGAATAAATATTTCAATAAATGATAATATTTTGCAGTTTGTTGCCATTGACGGTTACCGTCTTGCAATAAGAAGAGAAAAAATAAACAGCGATAAAAATATTGAATTTACGGCTTCGGGAAAAGCAGTAAACGAAATAGTTAAGCTTATAGACGAAACAACCGAAAATGTTGAGCTTACCATCGGAAAACGCTTAATACTTGCAAATGTTGACGGATATTTATTTATTTCCCGTCTGTTAGAGGGAGAATTTGTTAATTTTGAAAAGATTATTCCCGAAACATATAATAACGAAATGAAAGTAAATTCAAACGAGCTTATAGAATCGGTTGACCGTGTTTCACTTCTTATTAACGATATTTTTTCTACACCGATAAGATGTTCTTTAAGTGAAGAAAGTTTAATTCTTAACTGCGTTACAACATTAGGAAGAGCAAACGAAAAGGTTAATGTTTCTTTATCGGGTGAAGAATTTGAAATAGGTCTTAATTCAAGATATTTAAGTGAAGCATTAAAGGCATGTGACGACGGAAATATTAAATTTAAGTTAAACGGAGCAAATTCCGGTGTCGTTATTGTTTCGGCAGATGATAATAATAAAGATTTCTTGTATCTTATTATGCCGATGAGGTTAAAATAATGGATTTAAAGGAACTTTTTATAAAGGAAGATTTTATTAAGCTTGATAGTGCCTTAAAATTTGCTAATGTTGTATCTTCGGGCGGAATGGCAAAAATGGTCATTAAAGACGGCGAAGTTTTTGTAAACGGTGAGGTTTGCACTATGAGAGGTAAAAAACTTCACATAAACGATACATTTTGTTTTAATAATTCGGGATTTATTATTAAAAATGAAAATAACTGAAATAAAAATTAAAAATTTTCGCAATATTGAAGATATTAACCTTATTCCTAACGAAAATGTTAATATTATTTGCGGTGAAAATGCTCAGGGAAAAACAAATATTTTAGAAGCAATCTGGCTTAATACCGGCGCAAAAAGTTTCAGAAATAATAAGGACACTGTTTTTGTTAAGTTCGGCGAAAAAAAATCTGTTATTTTAGTTGATTATATTTTCAAAGGCAGCAAAAACAATATAAAAATTGAAATAGAGGATAACAAAAAAACCGTTTTTCTTAATAATGAAAAATTATCTTCTTCGGCAAAGGTTGCGGGAAATTTTAATGCTGTTATCTTTTCACCGACAGATTTATCCTTAATTAAAGATTCACCGTCCGTAAGACGAAAATTTTTAGATGTTTCAATAGGTCAGTTATATCCAAACTATATAGAAATTCTTAATTCTTATCTTAAAGCAATAGTTCAGAGAAATAAAATCATAAAAGATTATAAATATGATAAAACTCTTGATATAATGCTTGATGTTTTTGAAAAAGAGATTGCCGAAAACGGTGAAAAAATAATAAAATACAGAAAAAAGTATATAGAAATTTTAGAAAAATATGTTCCGCAAATTTATTTTGGTATATCTTCGGGTAAAGAAGAAATAAAAACAAATTATATTATTAACTGTGAAAAAAATCTTTTAGAAAAACTTAAAGAATCAAGAAATAATGATATGCTTTCGGGTGTTACTTCAATAGGTCCTCATAGAGACGATATAGATTTTCTTATAAACGGAATAAGTGCGAGAAATTTTGGCTCTCAAGGTCAGCAAAGAAGTGTAGCATTGGCTTTAAAACTTGCAGGTGCCGAGGTTTCAAAAGAAATAACGGGCGAATATCCGGTTTGCCTTTTAGATGATGTTTTAAGTGAACTTGACCCGAAAAGACAAAATTATATATTAAATCATATTAAAAATTGGCAGGTGTTTTTAACCTGCTGCGACCCTAATAATACAAATAACCTTTTAGAAGGTAAAATATTTAATATTATAAATGGCGGTATTAAATAAATGTATGTTCATATAGGTAATGATTTTATTATAAATGATGAAGATATTGTTGCGGTTTTTGATATTGACAGTTCAAGTATTTCGGTAAAAACAAGAAATTTTTTAAATAATGCCGAAAAAAATAAAGAAATTGTTAATATTTCAACTGATATTCCCCGTTCTTTTATTGTCTGTAAAAAAAATAATAAAAATATTGTTTATTTATCTCAACTTTCTTCTTCAACGATAGGAAAGAGAATAAACAAAAATAAAAAAGGAGATTTTATTTTATGACCCTTGATGACATTATGCTTATTGAAAATGAAAAACCGCTTGACAGATTGGTTAATGACGGAGGTTATACAAACATTTTCAGAACTATCGGTTGTATTGGAGACAGTTTGGCTTCCGGTGAATTTGAAACAATAAATGAGGACGGTTCTAAAAGTTTCCACGATTTGTATGAATATTCTTGGGGACAGTATATGGCAAGAACTTGTGGAAGTAAGGTATATAACTTTTCAAAGGGCGGAATGACCGCAAAAGAATATATTAAATCTTTTGCAATTGAAAGGGATTTTTATAATCCTGATTTTAAGTGTCAGGCATACATAATAGCGCTGGGAGTAAACGATATTTCAAGAACTCTTGATTCAGGTTGGGATTTTGGAACTTATGATGATATAGAAAACAAAAATCTTGAGTCATTTATGGGAGCTTATGCCGAAATAATAAGAAAATACAAGAAAATTGCTCCCGATGCAAAGTTTTTCCTTGTTACTCATCCAAAAACAAGAGATACCGAAAGTGAAAAAGCAAAATTAAGGCAAAAGCACAGAGAATTTCTTTATAAATTATGCGAAGTTTTTGATAATTGCTATGTTCTTGACCTAATGGAATACGGTATTGATTATACAAGTAGATTTTATGAGTTTGCTTATCTTAACGGACATATGAATCCTATGGGATATTTTGTAACGGCAAAGATATTTATGTCCTATATTGATTACATAATAAAGAAAAATCCGCAAGATTTTATTGAGGTCGGTTTGATAAATACCGATATAAAAAATCATAAGGAAGTTTAAGGAGAAAAAATATGAGCGAAGAACAAAAAAATCAAGTTGAAGGCGCTTATGACGAAAGCTCTATACAGGTTCTTGAAGGTTTGGAAGCCGTCAGAAAAAGACCGGGTATGTATATCGGCTCAACCGGTGAGCGCGGACTTCACCATTTGGTTTATGAAATTGTTGATAACTCAATAGACGAGGCGTTGGCAGGATTTTGCGATAAAATTTTGGTTGAAATTCTTGATGACGGTATTATAAGGGTAACCGATAACGGAAGAGGTATCCCCGTAGGTATTCATCCGCAAAAGGGTATTCCTACCGTAAGTGTTGTATTTACAATTCTTCATGCCGGCGGTAAATTCGGCGGAAACGGATATAAGGTTTCCGGCGGATTGCACGGTGTTGGCGCTTCGGTTGTTAATGCTCTTTCCTCCTGGCTTGAGGTTATAGTTAAGGACGGCGAACATATCTATAAACAAAGATATGAAACGGGTAATATTGTTGAAGACCTTAAAATAATCGGTGATACAAAGGAAACGGGAACAACCGTTACCTTTAAGCCCGACCCGACAATTTTTACCGATACTACCACCTTTGATTATGATACCCTTTTATTGCGTCTTCGTGAACAGGCATTTTTAAACGCAGGGGTCAGAATTGTTCTTAAAGATTGCAGAAGCGATTCCGATACCTTTGAAAAGGAAGATGACCTTTGCTTTGAGGGCGGTATTAAATCCTATGTTGAATATCTTTTAGGAAAGATAAAAAAAGAGCAGTTAAACGAAAAGGTTATTTATCTTTCGGGCTCAAAGAATGATGAAACCGCCGAAATTGCTCTTATCTGGTCAACCGCTTATGATAATAAAATAATGTCGTTTGCAAATACGCTTCATACAATAGACGGCGGAACTCATGAGCAGGCATTCAGACAAACGGTTACAAGAGTTCTTAATAAATATGCTCACGACTTTAATAAAATCAAAGATTCTGCCGATAATCTTAAGGGAGACGATGTTTTAGAGGGACTTATTGCCGTAGTTTCCGTTAAGCTTCCCGATGCTCAGTTTGAATCTCAAACAAAAGCAAAACTCGGTAATACCTCGGTAGGTCAGCTTGTCCGTGATATAGTAAATGACCAGCTTTACAGATTCTTTGAAGAAAATCCGAGCGAATCAAAGATAGTAATTGAAAAAGCAATAGCCGCTTCAAATGCAAGAGAAGCCGCCCAAAAGGCAAGAGATGCTTCAAGAAACAAATCGGGAATAAGCGGAAAAGCAAGAATGCCCGAAAAATTAAAGGACTGTATCTCAAACGATGCTACAAAGACCGAAATCTTTATAGTAGAGGGAGACAGTGCCGGAGGCAGTGCGGTTGAGGGAAGAAACTCAACCTACCAGGCAATACTTCCTCTTTGGGGTAAAATGCTTAATGTTGAAAAGGCAAGAGAAGATAAGGTTTACGGTAACGATAAATTAACACCCGTCGTTGTAGCACTCGGAACGGGAATCGGCGAACATTTTGATATTACAAAACTTCGTTATGATAAAATCGTTATTATGGCGGATGCCGATGTTGACGGAAGCCACATCAGAACACTTCTTTTAACCTTCTTCTTCCGCTATATGCCCGAGCTTATAGAAACGGGACATATTTATCTTGCTCAGCCGCCTTTATTCAGGGTTGCAAAGGGTAAAAGATACTTTGATGCCTTTACCGATGAAGAAAGAGATAAGTATATAGAAGAACTCGGCGGAAACAACATTGATGTTCAGCGTTATAAAGGTCTTGGTGAAATGAATCCCGAACAGTTATGGGAAACAACCCTTGACCCGGAGCACAGAACTATGCTTCGTGTAACCATGCAGGATGCCGCCCTTGCCGATGAGGTATTTACAATGCTTATGGGCGAAGAGGTTGAGCCGAGAAGAAAATTCATTGAAGAAAACGCAGTATTTGCTACTGACTTGGATATTTAAGGGGGGAATAGACGATGCCAAAACAGGAAAACATTTATTGGCCGGATGATGAAAACACCAATATTAAGCCGGTTGAAATTGTTGATGAAGTTAAAACAAGTATGTTGCAGTATTCTATGTCGGTGTTGGTCGGCCGTGCTATTCCCGATGTCAGAGACGGTCTTAAACCCGTTCACAGAAGAATACTTTATACTATGTATGAAAACGGACTTACTCCCGATAAGGCATATAGAAAATGTGCCGATACGGTAGGTTCGGTTTTGGGTAGATACCATCCGCACGGTGACGCATCGGTTTACGATGCCATGGTCCGTATGGCTCAGGACTTTTCGCTCCGTTATCCTTTGATTGACGGACACGGAAACTTCGGTAATATTGACGGTTATACAGCCGCCGCTTACCGTTATACCGAGTCAAGAATGAACCGTCTTTCTCTTTCAATGCTTGATGATATTGATAAGGAAACGGTTGATTTTGTTCCGAACTATGATAACCGTCTTGAAGAGCCGGAGGTTTTACCCGTTCGTTTTCCGCAGCTTCTTGTAAACGGTTCTTCGGGTATTGCAGTTGGTATGGCAACCGAAATTCCGCCTCATAATTTAGGCGAGGTTATTGACGGTATGTGCTGTCTTATTGATAACCCCGATGCCGAGCTTCCGGATATTTGCCAGTATATTAAGGGCCCCGATTTCCCGACCGGCGGTATCATTATGGGAAGAAGCGGTATTCGTGCCGCATACGCTACCGGCAGAGGCAAGGTTGTTATCCGAGGTAAAGCCGAAATTGAGGAAACAAAGAACGGACATTTCAGAATTATAATTTCCGAAATTCCCTATAAGGTTAAAAAGCAGGATTTGGTAAAGGCAATATATGACCTTGCCGCCGATAAGAGAATAGAGGGTATTGACGATGTTGTTGACTACTCTTCAAAGCGTGACGGCGGAATAAGAATCATAGTTGACCTTAAAAGAGATGCAAATCCGCAGGTTGTTCTTAACAAAATTTATAAGAACACCTCACTTCAAACAACGATGGGTGTTATCTTACTTGCCATTGTTAACGGCAAGCCGCAGATTTTAACCCTTAAAGAGATGCTTCAAAACTGCATTGATTTCCAATGCGATATTATAAGACGCAGAACCGCTTATGACCGCAAAAAAGCGGCTGAAAGAGCTCATATTTTAGAGGGCTTGAAGATTGCGCTTGACTTTATTGATGAGGTTATCTCAATTATCCGTAACAGCAAGACAATTGCCGAAAGTAAAGAAACCTTATCCGAAAGATTCGGGCTTGACGATATCCAAACTACCGCCATTGTTCAGATGCAACTCGGTAAACTTGCCGGAATGGAAAAGCAAAAAATTCTTGATGAGTTACAGGAAAAACTTGACTTTATCAAAGAATGTGATGCAATTCTCGGTGACGAAAAGAGAATACTTGATATTGTTAAGACCGAAGCACTTAACCTTCGTGATAAATACTCCGATGAGAGAAGGACTGAAATTTCCGATGTTTTGGGCGAGGTTGATATTGAGGACCTTATCCCCGAGGAAGAATGTGTTATTACTAAAACCGTCAACGGTTATATCAAGCGTCTTCCTTCCGATACATATTCCGTTCAGCACCGCGGCGGCAGAGGTATTACAGGTATGACCACCCGTGAGGACGATGTTGTTGAGAATATGTTTGTTTGTTCCTCTCATGACCGCATTATGCTCTTCTCCAATTTAGGACGAGTTTACAGAATTAAGGCATACGAAATTCCCGAGGGCTCAAGAACAAGCAAGGGTATGAACATTATAAATGTTGTTCCCCTTATGCCCGACGAGAAGATTACCGTTATTCTTCCGATTACCAAAACCGACGAGGAAGAAAAGCATATTTGTATGGTTACAAAGAACGGTATTATCAAGAGAACAAAGCTTTCCGACTTTAAGAACACAAGAAAGAGCGGAATTATCGCCCTTAGTCTTGATGATGACGACGAGTTATGTAATGTTTGTATGACTTCGGGCGAGGACCATCTACTTGTTGCCACGAAGAAGGGTTATGCAATTAAGTTTGTTGAAACTCAGGCGCGTTCAATGGGCAGAACCGCAAGAGGTGTTAAGGCAATAACGCTTCGTGAGGGTGACTGCGTTGTTGATATTGCAATTTGCTATGAAAATACCAAGCTTCTTACCATAACCGAAACGGGTTACGGCAGAATTTCCGATATTTCTTATTACAGGTTGCAGTCCCGTGGCGGAAAGGGTCTTACCAACTACAAGGTTGAAAAATACGGCGATGTTGCGGCTGTTCTTCCGGTTACAAAAGAAGAAGATATAATTATGATTGCTTCAAACGGCATTATTATCAGAATTTTTGCCGGAGCCGTTTCGGAATTTGCCCGTCCTGCAAAGGGTGTTCGGGTAATGCGTGTCGGCGAAGGCGAAAAGATACTGTCGGTTGCTCTTGCGGAGCATGACGAGGCAGAGATAAATGATGCCCCCGAAGAAGCCGACGCCGATGCCGGTGCAGTTGAGCCGGAAAAAGAGGATAACGAGGAGTAATTATTTTAAAAAAGCAGGTAGTTTTTGATGTTACAAAATAATGAAACCTATAATTCCGAAAATAATGATAATAACGGTGGGACGGTCAGTAATTCCGTCCCGCCCGTAAACGAAACCTTTAATTACGGCGGTAACAACTTTTTTGTTGATATCGGCAAAAAAGATATTCAAAAGTTTGCCGTAATAACAGGTTTGCCCTTGATTATTGTTTTGTTGATTTCAAATTATTGGAGCAGAGTTCTGTTCTTCTTTACGGGTTTTTTCGGAGTTGACAATAATAATCTTGTTGAAATTTTGAGAACTCCGGTTTTTGCGAGTGTTTTGCAGATAGTTTTGTCAATGCTTATGTTTCTTGTTCCCTTTTATTTTGCGGGGAGATGCACTAAAACTCGCATTTCCGTTTTGACGAGCTTTGAAAAGCCTAAAAGCAATAATAATTTTTTATATTTTGTTATCGGTTTTTCGTTTTGTATGTTTTCTAACATTCTTGTCGCTCTTGCGGGAGAGTTTTTTTCAAGGTTCGGTGTTGATTACAGTGTTAATTTCGGCGAAAACGATACTTCGGTTTACGGAATTGTTTTAGCCGTTGTTTCAACTGCCGTTGTTCCGGCTTTGGTTGAAGAATTTGCCTGCCGCGGCATAGTGCTTGGCTCACTTTTGCGTTTCGGAGAGGGTTTTGCCGTTCTTGTTTCGGCAATTTTGTTTGGCTTGATGCACGGTAACTTTGAGCAAATGCCTTTCGCATTTTTGGTAGGTCTTGCTCTCGGATTTGTCAGGGTGAAAACAAAATCTATCTGGATTTGTATTTTAATCCATTTTTCAAACAACATCTTTTCCCTTGCGTCCGATTACCTTTCAAAAATATTGCCTTCTCAAATAAACTATATTTGTTATACCTCTTTTGTTTTGATTTTTCTTCTTGCAGGTATTGTTTCTTGGCTTTTCCTTGAAAAAGACAAGGATATTTTCTCCTTTGATAACGGAAATTATGATATAAAAAGTGCCAATAAATATAAATGGTATTTTTCTTCTCCCGTTATTATTGTTACTCTGATTCTTTATTTATCAAAAGCATTTAAATATTTTGTTTGATTTTTAGGGAGTGATATTATGTTTTCTTTGGTAAAAATGGGTGTTGACCCATCGCAAATCAAGACCGTTGTTTCGCTTTGCTTTATTATGGTTGCGCTTTTGGTCTTGATTGCATTTGTTTTGCGCATAATAAAAGCTCTCGGTGTTTATGAAATGACTAAAACATTGGGAATTAAAAGTAAATGGTTTGCTTTTTTCCCGATTTTCAGTTCGGTGGCTTTCGGAAAATTGGGCGACTGCGCAAAGGGCAGAGCAATTACCTTTTTCAGAAAGATTTTGCTCATTCTTAATCTTTTATATCTGGGCATTTTTATTGTCGGCTTGTTTTCCTTTTTTCTCGGAACGGTTGATACCGTTTTTGCCGCTGACAAGGTTTTATATAAAGAACTTGAAATTACAAAGGATGTCGCAAGTGCATTAGTTTTGCCGACGGTTATTCTTTGTATCTCCGCCGCGGTTTATTTAATATACCGAATATTCTATTATATTGCTTTATGGAGAATATTTTCTGCTTTCGTTCCCGGATTTGCGGTTGCTTATATAATTCTTTCGGTTATTCTTCCGTTTTTGGCACCCGTATTTATATTCCTTATAAGAAAAAACAAGCCGTTTTTCCGAAATAATTATCAAAGCAATATGGGTTTGGGTGAATAAATTTGGAAAAGCGATTTATGGTTGAGGCACTCAAACTTGCAAAAGAGGCATATAACGATGGCGAAATTCCCGTCGGTGCCGTTATAGTTAAAGACGGAAAAATCATAGCAAAAGGCAAAAATTGCCGAGAAAAAAAGCAAAATGCCCTTCTACATGCCGAAATTGAGGCAATAAACGCTGCCTGTGAGGCGATAGGAAGCTGGCGACTTGACGGTTGCACCATTTATGTTACGCTGGAGCCCTGTATCATGTGTATGGGAGCCATATTAAATGCCCGAATAGATACTCTTGTTTTCGGAGCATACGATTTAGAAGCCGGTTGCGCCGACAGTTTAATGAATCCGAATGTTACTTTTAAATCCTCAAACATAAATATTTACGGCGGAATTTCAGAAGGCGAATGTTCAAAACTGATTAAAGATTTCTTCGGTTCGGTGAGAAAAAATGAAAAGCCAAAAGGAAATAATAATTGATATATTAAATAAAAGCGGTATAAAAGATGCATCCTTTTGCGCCTTTTTGCCGCTTTCTTCTATGTTGCTTGAATGTAGAAATAAGTCAAAAATTCCCGAAAATGCAAAGACGGTAATTGTTTGCGTTTTTCCATATAAGGTTAAACAAACACCGCCGAAAAACATTTGCCGATATGCCGCCGTTCCCGATTATCATAAGATTTTAGGCGAAAAGTTAGATAATGCCGCAAACGAGCTAAAAAAATATTATGTAAACCAAAATTTTGAAAGTTTTATTGATAATTCTCCTATTCCGGAGGTTTATGCCGCCGCTTTGGCAGGGCTCGGAGTAATCGGAGACAACGGACTTTTAATAACCGAAAAATACGGAAGCTTCGTCTTTATCGGTGAAATTGTAACCGACCTTTATATTGAATGTGAGGGCGAAATAAAGGAATGTTTGCACTGCGGAAAGTGTAAAACCGTTTGCCCGAAAAAAGACGGAATTGACTGTCTTTCAAAAGTAACTCAAAAAAAGGGCGACCTTACAAATGCCGAAATATCGGCAATTATAGATAATAATACCGTTTGGGGTTGCGATATATGCGCCGAAATTTGTCCGTTAAATATTGATAGAGAACTAACATATATAAAAGAATTTTCCGTCGGTTACAGAGACGAATATATTTTAGGCGAGGATATTAAAGACAGGGCTTTTGAATGGCGCGGCGAAAAGGTTATAAAAAGGAATGCTTTATTAAAGTAACTGATGAATATCAACATCAAGCATTTTTTTGATTAAAAAAGCATATATTGCCGTTGAAAATGTAAACATAGATATTATGTAAACCAAATTGCTTATGTTCGGAATAGCTTTTAAAACGGTTTCAAGAATTAAAACTATTGTAAATGCCAGAGCAAACGGCGTAATAACATATTTGATAAATTCTATTTTTATATGCCCCGTTTCAAGTAACCTGCCGACATTCAATATCCCCGTAAACGCATTTGAGAAATACATAATTCCGACAAATCCCCGTATCCCGAACTTAGGAACTAAAAGGATAATCAAAAAAATTCTTATGCTTGAATCCCCTATCCCCGTCTTAAAGGTGAATTTTTGCTGATTCAGTCCTTTAAGCATACCGTCGGATATACTGTCAAGATACATAAACGGTATAATCGGGGATAAAACCTTAATAAGCCAACCTACCGTTTTATCCTTATATATAAGCATACCGATATTTTTTCCGCAGACAAAAAACAGCGCTGAAATTATATAAGAGCAAATAGCTGTTGTTATCAAAACTTTTTTAACGGCATATTTTACCCGACCTATCTGATTTTTACTTCCTGCCTCGGTAAGCTCGGGAATAAGCAGAGTTGAAACCGAGTTAAGGAGTGTTGACGGGAAAAAGAGTATCGGAAGCGCCATACCCTTTATCATTCCGAACTGTGCCAATGCTTTTTCCGCCGAGTTGCCGAAAACTTTTAATTTTTTCGGCACCAAAATATTTTCAATGGTCCTAAGTCCTGAATTTAAGTATCTGCCGAGAGTAATAGGCAGGGCGATTTCTTTTATTTTTGCGTTTATTTCTTTTTTCAAAATATAAGTGTCTTTTCTGTCCTTAACCTTTCTTTTGTCAAAAACAAAAAGGATATAAAGGTAAAGGCAGGAGGATATTTCCGCCGCAGTATCACCGAGCATAACGGCAGCGCAG
The DNA here is from genome assembly GCA_024404195.1 of Clostridia bacterium. Lineage (GTDB taxonomy): Bacteria > Bacillota > Clostridia > Oscillospirales > Acutalibacteraceae > UBA737. The sequence continues at coordinate 13,980 of JAKSQJ010000021.1, forward strand.
GTTATATCAATTCCCTTTCCGACGGTCATTTTAATACCGATAAATACCGAAATTATGCGAATTATTTGTTCAAGAATTTGCGAAAGTGCCGGCGGAGTTGCTTTTCTTCTTGCAAGAAAATATCCTCTGAAACAAGAGCAAAGCCCCATAAAAGGCAGAGAAATGCTTAAAACCCTTAATGAAATACTTGCTTTTGCGGTTGATAAAAATTTTGCCGAAATGAAATCGGCGCCGAAAAACAGTATGCCAACCGTTAAAAAAGCAATTATCAATGTTATCCATATTGCCTTTTTTAATATGTTTTTAATACCGTCTTTGTTTCCGAAGGTCAGCTCCTCTGTGCAAAGCTTCGTAACGGCGGTTGAAATTCCGCTTGTCGCAAAGGTGCTTGCCAAAACATAAACCGAGAAAACAAGTTGATATAAACCAATTCCCTCTTGACCGATTTTAGTTGTAAGCCAAACCTTGAATATTATGCCGATAAACCGCAGTATAAGTGCCGAAGCGGTGAGGATAGCGGCGTTTTTAATAAATATTGTCTTTTTCAAATTTACCACCGTTAAATACTATGCAAACGGTGTTTCTTCCATACTAACGAATTGAGGTGTCAAAATGAATATACCACTTGCAGACAGAATAAGACCTAAAAACATTGACGAGGTCGCAGGACAAAAGGACCTTTTAGGTGAAGGTAAGGTTTTAAGAAGAATAATAGAGTCGGGCGAAACGCCCAACCTTATTTTTTACGGCCCTTCGGGCGTCGGCAAAACGACGGTCGCCCGAATTATCGCCGAAAAGACAGGTAAAAAACTCTGTTACCTTAATGCAACAACCGCCTCAACGGGTGATATTAAGGATATCGTCGGCGAAATCGGCACCATTGCCGCCACCAACGGAATATTGCTGTATCTTGACGAAATTCAATATTTCAACAAAAAACAACAGCAAATCCTGCTTTCCTACATTGAAAACGGTGATATTACCCTTATTGCTTCAACAACCGAAAATCCGTTTTTCTATGTTTATAATGCGATTTTGAGCCGTTCAAGTGTTTTTGAGTTTAAGGCGCTTACCCCTGCCGATATCGTTCCGGTTTTGCTTCGTGCCGCAAAATTGGTCGGCGAAGAACAGGGCAAGACCTTTATTTTAAGTGAGGAAAATGCCCTAAAAGTTGCAAAAGCTGCCGCCGGAGATGTCCGTAGGGCACTCAATATGCTTGAGCTTGCCCTAATGCTTATTTCGGGCGATGGCGAAAACGAAATTTCAGATGATATTTTAGAGCAGATACTTGCAGGCAACTCTGTCCGCTACGACAGAGGCGGAGACGAGCATTACGATATTGTTTCGGCGTATCAAAAGTCAATGCGTGGTTCCGATGTTGATGCGGCACTTCATTATTTGGCACGGCTTCTTGCCGCAGGCGACCTGCCGAGCGCTTGCAGACGGCTTATGGTTTGTGCCTGCGAAGATGTCGGACTCGCCTATCCTCAAATAATCCCGATAGTCAAATCGGCAGTTGATATTGCCAATGCCGTCGGACTTCCCGAAGCGAGAATACCCCTTGCCGATGCGGTCATACTTGTTGCAAGTGCTCCGAAATCAAATTCGGGTGTTGTTGCCATTGACGGTGCTTTGGGCGATGTAAACTCCGGCAACTTCGGCTCTGTTCCCCGTCAACTCCAAAACAAACACTGTGACGGTGAGGAATCGGCGGTCAAGGGACAAAACTATCTTTACCCTCATTCATATAAAAATCACTATATCAAACAACAGTATTTGCCTGATGTTTTGAAAAACAAAAAGTATTACCAATACGGTGATAACAAGAACGAGCAGGCATTTAAACAATATTGGGATAAAATTAAGGGCGACAAAGAATAAAATATAGAAATCTCCACATAATAAACTTGATGTTTCACGTGAAACATACGAAAGGTGATTATATGGAGATAATTACAAAATGTCTTTGGGCGTTTATTGTCGGCGGAGCGTTATGTCTTATCGGACAAATACTTATTGATTATACAAAATTGACCCCTGCCAGAATATTGACCGCCTATGTTATATCGGGCGTTGCCCTGACGGGACTCGGAATATATAAGCCGCTTGTAAAATTGGCAGGTGCGGGTGCAACCGTTCCGCTTACCGGTTTCGGCTATTGCTTGGCGCAGGGTGTTAAGGAAGCGGTTGACAGTCAAGGACTGCTCGGTGTAATAACCGGCGGACTTTCGGCAACGGCGGCAGGAATTACCGTTGCGGTTGTTCTCGGATTTTTAGCCGCTTTAATATTCAAATCAGACGATAAATAGTGCTGTTTAACAAACGGCGCTATTTTTTTGTTTACAATTTATGCCTTTCTTGTTATAATAGGTTATGCAAATGTTTCATGTGAAACATTGCTATATACCTTTAAGTATATATATAATAATATTGTATAATCATAGAAATAGTGTTACGGAGTGAAGTTAATTGGGCAAAATTATCTCAATAGTAAATCAAAAAGGCGGTGTCGGTAAAACGACAACGGCAGTAAACCTTGCCGCAGGCATCGGCTTAATAGGGAAAAAGGTTTTGCTTGTTGATGCCGACCCACAGGGTAATTCAACAAGCGGTTACGGAATAAACAAAAACGATGCCGATAAAAACAGTTATCAACTGCTTGTTGGTAATGCGAAAGCAGAAGAAGCGGTTATAAAAACCGAGTTCAAGAATGTTGATGTTATCCCCTCCTCTATTGATTTGGCGGCGGCGGAGGTTGACCTTATCGGAATTGAGCACAGAGAATCTCAACTGAAAATCGCCATTTCTCCCTTAAGAGAAAAATATGACTACATATTTATTGACTGTCCTCCGTCGTTGGGACTTATTACCATAAACGCTCTTAACGCAAGTGATACGGTGTTTGTTCCTATTCAATGCGAGTATTTTGCACTTGAGGGACTTTCTCAACTTATGGCGTCTATCCGTCAGATAAAGAGGCTATATAATCCGACCATTGAAATAGAGGGCATTTTGCTTACAATGTATGACGGACGGCTTAATCTTACCGCTCAGGTTGTTTCGGAAATCAAGAAATATTTTGCTCAAAAGCTTTACAAGACGGCTATTCCCCGTGCGGTCCGCCTTTCCGAAGCCCCGAGTTACGGACAACCTATTCAGTATTACGATAAGCGCTCAAAGGGTGCCGAGGCATATAACGACTTGGCAAAAGAATTTTTGAAGAGAAATAGGAGGGGTTAGTATGGCAACTAAAAAAGGGGGACTCGGCAGAGGTCTTGACTCGTTGTTTTCGGAAAATGCAACCGAAAACGAAAGCACGGTAACAATTAAAATCAACGATATAGAGCCGAATAAAAAGCAACCTCGTTGCGATTTTGATGAGGAAGCGTTAAATGAACTTGCCGACAGTATTTCAAAGCACGGTCTTATTCAACCGATAGTTGTCCGTCCGAACTTCGGCGGAACATATACCATTATTGCAGGTGAAAGGCGTTGGCGTGCCTGCCGAATTGCAGGACTTGATGCCGTTCCCGTTATAATTAAGGATGTTGACGAAAAAGAGGTAATGGAACTTGCCCTTATTGAGAATTTGCAGAGAGAAAACCTTAACGCCGTTGAAGAAGCTCTCGGTTATAAGTCGTTAATTGATAATTACGGACTTACTCAAGAGCAGGTTGCAGAACGGGTAGGAAAATCCCGCAGCGCTGTTACAAATGCAATTCGTTTGCTTTCCCTAAACGAAAAGGAAACCGAGGCATTAAGAGGCGGACTGATTTCGGCAGGCCACGCAAGAGCGCTCCTTGGTATTGAGGATAAAGCCCAAAGAGAAGCCGCATTTTATACGGCATTGTCGGGTGGCTCGGTGCGAGATATAGAGGCGCTTTCCAAGAAGTCAACCAAAAAGCAACCAAAAAAGGTTAAGCCCGTTGATACCTATTTCAAAGAGGTTGAACTTGCCCTTCGTGAAGAAACCGGAAGAAAGGTTCAAATCAAGCCGGTCGGCAAAGAAGGCGGAACTATAACCCTTGAATTTTATAATAAAGACGAACTTAAAGAAATTGTTAATAATTTAACAAAGTAAGAGGTAAAAACGGTGTCTTGGTTTATATTTGCCGTAGTAACAATACTCGGCTGGGGTTTTGCAGACCTGTTTTATAAAAAAAGCTCCGAAAATAGCGATAGGTATTCCCACCTAAAAATTTCCGTTTGGGTGGGAATTGTTATGATGGCAACATCGGCTGTTCTGCTTTTATTTTCAAAAAACAGCTATTCGCCTGATAAATGGCTTGTAAATTTACTTAAATACTCCCCTGCCTCGCTCGGATATATCGCCTCTATGATAATCGGCTATGCGGGACTTCGCTATTTGGAGGTTTCCATTATATCCCCCGTTCAGAATGCGTCGGGTGCGTTTTCCGCTATTGCCATTATCGTATATTTTATTATTATAGGTAAGTCGGGCGAAATTCTTAATGAAATTTCCGTTTTGGATATTTTCGGAACGGTAATCATCGTTTTGGGCGTTGTTCTTCTTGCCGTAGCGGAGAACAAGGAAACGGCAAAGGAGCTTCTGTCAGACGGCAAAAAAAGCCGTATGGGAGCATTGGCGCTGATATTTCCCCTGCTTTATTGCTTATTTGATACATTGGGGACCGCCGCCGACGGTATAATACTTGACGAAAACAGCGGCATCGGTCTTTCGGAAATAGAAGTTTTAATACTTTACGGTTTTACATTCTTTGCCGCAGGTGTTGTATCCTATATCGTTTTGGCTTTTAAGGAGAGAAAGTTTTATAATCCTTTCTCCCCTGCCGAAATCAAAACAAAAGGAGCGGCAGCGCTGTGCGAGGAGTTCGGTCAGGTGTTCTATGTTTATGCCATGGCGAAAAATCCCGTCCTGGCGGCGCCGATGATAGCGTCATACTGTATTGTAAGCGTCATACTTTCAAAAATAATATTAAAGGAAAAACTGACTCCGATTAAAAACAAATGCATTTGTCTTGTGATACTCGGAATAGTTTTTTTGGGAATAAGCGAAGGACTGTCGGCAAGATAGCCCTTTCTTTTTTGTAATATGACGGCAAAATTGCCTTTAATGTGCGCCAAATTTTAACTTTTTTAGTCAAAAACCGACAAAATGAAAAAAAGTTTGAAAAAAGATAAAAAAAGTGTTGACAACGGATAATTGATGTGGTATTATAATCGGGCGCCCTAATAAAAGGGTAAGCGAAAACGGACCTTGAAAATTAAACAACGACGATAATAAGGACCCAACGATTCTTAGAGAAATTTAAGTAAATCAAAAGGACAAAAAATGCGTCAGCATTTGAAGAGATAGAGCTAAGAGCTTATCTAAAAAGATTTTAAGCCGAGAGGCATAAGATACAATTTTTTAGAGAGTTTGATCCTGGCTCAGGACGAACGCTGGCGGCGTGCC
>JAKSQJ010000022.1 GCA_024404195.1 Clostridia bacterium
TTCACATTATACCGTTTCATCATCAAAATATCATTAAGCACATCTTCGTATGAAACAGCAGGACCTTTCCGAGGATGAGAATCGTGTCTGTTAACACCGTGCAACTTTATAGGAGTATTATTTATTTTCAAGATTCCGTCTTTTTTAGAAATATCAATCATTCCGACCTGTTGCGAAATGCACTCGCCATTACACTTCATTCTTAAATAATAAAGATTAGGCGTTTCAGCCGTCCATAACAAAGGATTGGCAATTTTTATTTCAATATTGCCATCCAAAGATGTGCCGTTTGAAATTTCTTTATCACTTGAATCACAAAAGCTATAATCAATTTTTTCGGGATGAGATGAAAAGCCGCATTTGCAATTAACTATTGCAGATGAATAATCTTCATTTAATTCAGTTGTTACAGAATAATCAAAAATATGATTTTGCGGACGATACATCAAGAAAACATCTCTGAATATTCCTGATGTTCTGAGTTTATCCTGATCTTCCAAATATGTGCCGTCACACCATTTTAATACAATAACCGTAATGTTATTTATGCCCTTATTTACATACTGCGTTATGTCAAATTCACTGGTGCAATGAGAAACCTGACTATATCCTACAAATTGTTTGTTAATCCATAAATAGAAGCAAGAATCTACACCTTCAAAATTCAAATACAATTTTTCAAAATCTTTAACTTCAAACTCTCTCTTATAAACCCCGCATGGATTCATTTTGGGAACATAAGGCGGCTCATACGGAATCGGATACCTAACATTTGTATATTGATGCAAATCATAACCGTAATTTTGCCAAACCGATGGAACATCAATCTTATTTTCCGATTTGAATTCATCGCAGTTTTTTATGCAATCACTCGGAATATGGTAAATAGAATCATAAAATGAAAAATCCCACTCACCGTTAAGCATTTGGACTCTATCGGAAAAATCTCGCAAATTGATTTTTTCTGCATCACAAAAATTGCTGCTCGGAATGTAATAGCATCTGTTTTTTTCTGTATTTATATGTAAATCATCTAAATTGCAAAAATATTTATTTAATTTCACCAAACTCATCCCATAAAAGTAATTTTAAATATTATAGAGAAATATTGTTGCTTTTTCTACGATAATATTGACAAAATTCAACTATATTGACCAAAACACAAAAAAACATCATAATCCTTTATTTAACAAATACCGTGTAAATGTTTTACAAATAAGTAAAATATTTACAAAATCAATACATTGTTTTGTTGCATTATCACAATAAACCTATTCTTTTTTTATGCACTCAATTTTTTCAAATTATACATATTGACATTCTCTCTTGTTTAATATAAAATTAAAATAAATCAATTGGGAAGTGATAATTATGAATATCAATAAGCAATATTTAGACCCGGATACTCCGGCACAAAACATCTATGGTTTACACCTGAATGTTAAAAGAAACAATAATATTTCTCATACACATAATTATCATGAATTTATGTTAATCACATCGGGCAGTGTTTTGCACAAAGCCAATGGCGAAAGTGATATTTTATCTGAACATACTTTGTGTTTTATTCGTTCAAATGATGTTCATTCTGTAAGTAAGTTCGGAGACGATGATGCAAAAATCTTCAATGTCGGAATTCCGATAAATCATTTCAATAAAGCAGTGGAGTATTATGATGTTGATTCAACATTTCTGTTTTCTTCAAACAAACCTATTAATGTGTCATTAACATCCGAAGAATATAATGAACTCAATAGAAAAATTGATATTTTTTCAAAAATAGAGTATGGCGAATTGCACGGAAAATTATTTAAAAACTTATTATCCGAATTATTACTTTTACTTATTATACCTCGTGAAAATAAACTTGGTTTTGAATATTCATCAAATATACCGAATTGGTTGCAAAAGTTAATCAACGATATGCGCAATCCCGAATATTTTATTGAAGGATTACCTAAATTATTAAGCTTAACAAACTACTCTCAAGAATATGTAACCCGTTCATTCAGAAAACACATAAATATGTCCCCGACGCAATTTCTTAATTTCCTTAAATTAAGTTATGCGAAAAAATTAATAGTTGAAGAGAATCTTCCTATTATTGACGCTTGTTTCCAATCCGGTTTTAATTGCGAGGGGTATTTTTATAAAGAATTCAAAAAAATGTATTCAATGACTCCGAAACAAATGTTAAAAATGAAAGAAACCACAAAATAAGATTTCATAAAAAATATTAAATCTAAAAACAAAAAATATTCCCGCATTATTATGTTGCTGTAAAACAATAGCAGAGTAAACTTGGATAAGTTTTCCAAATTTACTCTGCTTAAATTTAAGACGCATCCCTTAATTTTTCGCTATTTGCCACGCTTTGTGCGGTTTCTAACATATTCTCTGCAAAAATGGCGTAACCCATTGTCGGGTCCTCTAAAAACACATGGGTTGCGGCGCCGATAAGTTTACCGTTTTGCAGTATCGGTAAGCCACTCAGGAGTGTTGTCAAGTAGGGACTACACGTGTTTTTATAAAATCTCTGAAACCCGCATAAACACTGGGTTTGTGGGCATTTTTGATTTTTTCGGTGTTTTCGCATTTTGCTGCACACTCCTATCAATTAACGAAAATGTTGTCCTTAATATCATTCACTCATCATTTAGAAAATAGAAAGTTAAAAATTTTTAATACAATTATCTATCATAAATCTAATAATTTCACCGTTGTCGTTATCTTCATAGTAACTTATTAAAAGTTCTTTAAATGTTTTTACCTGATTTTCCGGAATAATTAATAATCCACAACCATGAGATATAAGATAATGATTTGCAAAAATAACAGATGCTCTTTTGTTTCCGTCATTAAATATTTGTGATTTCATACAGTAAAGACAAAGATTTATCGCCTTTTCATATTCGTTGATATTTGAACTAATAATTTCTTCAATTTTCGCCTTTACAATTTCTTCTTGTGGCAGCGGCGGAATATAATGTGTACCGCCAATGGATACCGGGACACCGCGTATTCGACCGCCATCATGATAAAATCCTTCATTTACAAGTTTTGCAATATGGCAAAGCACAGAGTAATCTGTAGGGTAACTTATAACGTCGTTATCCAAAATAAACTCCCAAGCATGTTTAAGATTTAATATTTTTTGCACGTCATTGGCAGTCACACCGTTCACTTTGCCGTTTTCGATAATATCCTCGGTTTGCGGAAATGTTGTTGCAACTCCTTCCAACACCGCTTGGTCATAAATGTTGGATTTCATATTTGCTCTTGCGAAATTTAAATTTAACTGAACTCTCGGAGATAATTGGGTATCGCTGTATCCTAAATTTGCTAACAACTTATCTATATGGCGTATATTTTTTGCAATCTCTCTTGCTTCGATATAGTTTTTAAGCAGTAATTGATATAATTCATCCGAATATACATCTACATAAGTAGATGTAAGGCGGCTGCCAATACGCTTACGAATATAGATATACCCTTTTCCGTTTCGTTCTTTAACTTCCGGTTTTCCGTCATACGGTATCAAGTTTAGTCTTGCCTGAAAATCAGCACGCTGTTGCAATAATTCTCTTATTTCTTGATAATTATTATTCATAATAAATCTCCTTTTGGGGAACTTTTATGCAAATATTATATTAAAACATTCCCCAAAAGTCAACATATTTTTACGACGCATCTTTAAGTTTATTTTCATTTGCCACGCTTTGTGCGGTTTCCAACATATTTTCGGCGAATATGGCGTAACCCATTGTCGGGTCATCTAAAAACACATGGGTTGCGGCGCCGATAAGTTTACCGTTTTGCAGTATCGGCGAGCCACTCATTCCCTGCACTATTCCGCCGGTTTTTGAAAGCAGTTCTTTATCGGTTATTTGCACTGTAAAATTTTGAGTTGAAGTTTTATAGGCGTCGGGGCAAAGGGCAACTTTACAGGAATAAAGCTTCGGGGTTTCGCCCGAAACGGTTGTTAAAATTTGTGCCTCGCCGTTTTTTACATCCTGTTTTAATGCAACCTCGGTTAAGGTTGAAACGGATATTTTACCGTTTAATGCGCCGTAAATTCCGTTTTCTTCGTTTGTAACCTTATTTGAAATGGTTTCAAAGGAAAAGCCGCCGACAAGCTCGCCGGGAGTGCCCGTTTTTCCCTTTGTTACCGAAATAATATTTGCCTTTACCATTTCGCCGTAACCGAAATCAAATCTTTTGCCGGTATCGCAGTCATTGACCTCATGACCTAAACCGCAAATCATATTATTATAGGGACTGTAAAAAGTAAGCGTTCCTATTCCTGCCGAGCTATCCCTGACCCAAATACCGACACGGTATTCCCCCGAGGTCTTTTCTTTTACGGGTTTAACGGAAATTTTCTTTTCTTTGCCCGAGCGGAGTATCTTAAATATCATTTTATTACCGCCGCTTTTTTTAACAAGCTCCAAAAGGTCCTCATTACAGGAAACGCAAAGTCCGTCAACGCTTTTTATATAGTCGCCGACTTTCAGTCCGCCGTCTTCTGCAACATCTTTTTTGCCGCTTTTTGTATCAACACCCTGAATATCCACCACCAAAACGCCGTTTGAATACATTTTCATACCAAACGGAGTTCCGAGCACCGCAACATGCTTTTTATCAACGACCTGAACGGTTGTTGTTGAAAATGGTATCACACCGAACATTTTAAGGTCAACCTGATAGGTTTGACCGAGTTGTTTTTGAGAAGGTTTGCAACCGTTATATACCGCCCTTACGGGAATTGAGGTATTTATACTAAAGTTTTGGTTTTTATTGATTTTATAGTTATCCGACACCTTTGTTGACAGCATAAAAATAAGCACAAACACCAAAACCGACAATGCCAAAATGCCGAAAAACAGTCCTTTTATTATTCCTCTTGCAATTTTCATAAAACCACCGCCTGTATAACAGTAGTTTTACCCTAAAAAATGATATTATTAAAGCCGACACAATAAAAAATGTGTCGGCTTTAAATCATTCATATATTTTGGCTATTTTTTTGGCTCTTTCCTTTATTTTATCCCTTAAATATTTCGGCTTTTCAACCTCAATTTTATCACCGTAGTTCATAACAAAGGTTATAAATGCCTCGCTCGGCACCGCCTTTGCCGTAAAGGAAAAATGGGTATCGGTAACATTGCGGATAAAAATATCGCTTCCAAATCTATCGGTTATCTGCTCAAGCATTGATTTATCGCATCTTAAATCAATGTTTTCAACCTCGCCGCCATACATATTGAAAAGGCGTTTTGTATAATCGGCAACATCAAAAGTATCGGTATATCGGCTTACCTCGCTAAATGGTCTTGCGTTTTCATCCGTTAAGGAAGTTCCCCTCATTCTGTCTATTCTGAAATGCACCAAATTATCATACTTTTCATAGTTGCCTATTAGATAATAATGGTCATCCTGCCAGGTTTGAGCATAGGGGCTTATCACCCTTTCCTTATATTCGGTTACAATCTGACGGTTTTCCTTTAACACCCTGACGCCATATTTGAATTTTATCTTCTTTTTTGCCGTAATGGCACGGGAAATAGCATCAATATTATAAAAAATTTCTTCGTTGGTGCATTTTGAATCGGTATCAATATAAAGTCCGTTTTCTATCCCTGCCGTTTGATAAACACTCAACATATTTTGAAGCTTTGAAACAAGCTCACGGGATTTTTTCGGTGTTATGAATTTAGCGGTTCTTACCGCATCGGCAAGAAGATATATCTCGGGAGTTTCAAATTCACGGGAAGCCAAAAAATATCCACGGCTCGGAAAGCTTGTTTTTATAATATCATATCCTATGTAAATAAGCTGGTCAATATCGTCATAAACCGCCTTTCTCTCGGCAGAAACACCCATTTCGGCAAGACGGTCGCATATAGCCGAAGCCGACAAGGGATGGTCTTCATCGGTATATTTTTTCAAAATTTCAATTATGCATAACTGCTTTATTTTTTGTCCTCTTCTGACTGCCATAAACTTACCGCCTTTACAAATTCATCATAAGAATAAACCGCGTTTACCGCATCTAAAAATCCGCCCGATGACATTCCCTTGGGAAGTCCCGAAAAGAAAGCAAAGCTCTCTCTTTTTTTTGAGCTTTCATTTTGCCCCGAAAGTCCGAACAAGAACAAATCATTTTTTGTAAGTTTTCTTGATTTTTCCCGTTCTTCGCCTATTATTCCGCTTTTACAAAAGGCAGAGAGTATAATTTCCTTTGACATACCCTCAACCCCTAAAAAGCCCTCCTTTGACGGCTTTTCTTTTCTTCTTTCCTTGCCCTTTATTTGAGGGATATACACATTCTTTATTGTTCCCGAAGGGCAGAATTTTTTAAGATAATTTCTTATCATCAACCCCGAACTGTCGGAGTCGGTCACAACAACAAGCCCCTTTTTTTCGGCTAAAATGGAGATAAGTTTTCGCTTTTCCTTATCCTTAAACACCGAAAAGCCGTTGGTTGTTATTATGGTTGCATCAATAAAATTTGAAAGGGTTATTTTATCGTATTTTCCCTCAACGATTATCGCTTCATTAACGGTTATCATAAACTACCTCCACAAAATATCGGTAAGTTTAACCGTTAACTGTTCAAGAAGCTGTCTTGGGTCGGCACCGAAGCTTTTAAGCGTTTTATCGGCTTTTATCAGACATTCAAAGCTTTCATTAAGCTTTTTCGCATCAAAATTTTTAAGGTTTCTTCTTGCTTTATTAACTAAAAATCCCTTGTTTTTATATGCAAAGTCCGCAACAATTTCTTCGTTTGTTTTTTGGACTTTTTTAGCGCACAAAACCCTGAACATATCAACATAGCAGGAAGAAATACTGTAAAGAATGATAAAGGGGTCAATTCGCATAAAGAACATTTTATCAAGAATACTCAAAGCCGCCGACAGTTTGCCGTCAACTATATCGTCAACATATTCATAAATGTTCGCATCAATGCTTTTTACGCAAACTTTATCTATATCTTCCCTTGTTACCGTTCCCTCTTTACAGTAACCGCATAGCTTTTCAAGTTCATTTTTAAGTATTCCCAAATCTTCACCGGAGGTTTCAACGATATAAAAAGCATCCCGCTCTGTTAGGGTTATACCTCGTTTTTTTGCGCCGGTTATTAACATTCTTGCGAGTTTTTGCTTCGTCCTATGACGAAATTCAACAACGCATCCGCCCATTTTTTCCGCAAGTTCAAAAAGCTTTTTAACCCTTGAATCTTTTCTGGTATCAATAGGGACACACTCAAATTTAAGGACTAAAACACAGCCCTCTTCAACCTCGCTTACAATTTTCAAAAGCTTTTCAAAATCAGCCGTTTCGCATTTAGGAAAATTAAAGTCGGATAACACAACGCATTTACTGTCCGCCATCATCGGAAACTGATTTACGGCGTCATAAACATCCTGCAAATCGCAGTCGCCCTCAAATTTTTGGAGGTTAAAAAACGGGTCGCCCGTGCAACCTAATGAGCATATTTTTTGATAATAATACTGCAAAAGATAGGAGTCATCGCCAAACAAGACATAAACCTTTAACGGCTTTTTTGAAGCCAACTGATTTGATAAAAAATCTTCATTGTTTACCGTCATTTAAACTCCTCCTTTTTATAGGTTTTATAAGAATAATCAAAACAACTATCGGTATTATCGGCAAAAGAAAACAACTTTTCGGCACGGAAATTGCCGCATATTTAAGGTTCCCCAATCGGTTGATAATAAAGTTTATATACCTTAACCCGATTTCGCACAAAAACATCAAATAGCCGGACAAAATCGGAATAAACTTTAATACAAGCGAAAAGAAAGCAATTTGCAAAACAAGGGTTACGGCAAATGAAATAAGAATATTAGTAAGTGGCGATATAAAGGATACACTCTTAAAATTATAAATTGAAAACGGCATAGTAAACAACTGCGCCAAAACCGAAATTACAACAATATCAATAATAATGTTAATAAAACTTAATTTTTCGGGGATTATCCCCTTTATTGCTTCAATATAAGTCGGCGAAACTATCAAAACCGCAACAACCGCCGCCATGGACATTTGAAAAGATAAATTAAAAAGAAGCATGGGAGCGCTTATTAAAATAATGCAAAATGTTACGCAAAGTCCCGAAATTTTATCGCAGTCCCTTGAAAAAAGCGGCGGAACGGAGAACACAATCATCATAACTCCCGCTCTTATTATAGAGGGAGTAAATCCGCAAAGAGCCGTCAATGCGAATACCGATAAGCAAACGGCAATAAACCTTAAATATTTATTTCGGACAAGCTTATCAAACACGAAAAATAACGCAAGCATAATAACCGACAAATGAAGACCCGAAACAGCCATAATATGACTTACTCCCGACCTTCTGACATTATTTGAAAAGTTCCCCGCCAAATAGGATTTATCGCCTAACATAACGGCGATAAGTGTAGCAGAGGTTTTTGGCGATAAATATGACCTTATATGCCACTTAATGCCTTGTCTGTATCTGCCGATTTTATAATAAAAGTTATTGTATCCGTTTCTTTTCTTTATATCTTTAAGCCACAAACTTCCGTAAGCTTCTTTTGAAAGTGACGCTTTATAATACTTATTATCCTTAATCTCAAAAAAGAGAACATCGGCGGTTATCCTTTCGCCGCACTCAACGCTCTCGTTTTTAAAATACAAATTAAACTTCGTTCCGTCTTTTATATACTTATCGTTATAGATTTTTACATTAACAAAGCTTGATTTGCTTTTGGTTGTTTCAGAGCAGACAACCATATCGTAGGTATGATATTTTCCGCTTTGGCTGACTGCTGTATCAATATTATTTTGCACATCCGATATTCCTGCCACCAAAGCCAAAAGAATAACGCCTGTTATAACGGTTTTTAAGATATTTCTGCTTAAAATAAATGCAAGAATAAAGTCCAAAACAACGCTGATAAGAAATAAAGAAAAGCCGAAATAACAAAATACTATGATACTTATTACAAACGACAAGGAAACGAAAAGCATCGGTCTTTTAAGCGCTATTTGTTCCATTCTTTAATATCTTTCAGTTCCGAAAATATCGTTTTATAGCTTTCATGCCTTGAAGGCATAATCTTACCGTTATTTAACGCCTCTATAACCCCGCAACCCTTTTCGCAGGTATGGGTGCAGCTTGTGAATTTACAATTATCAAAATAATCGCAAAATTCGGGAAATGTTTCGGCAAGATGAATTTTATAGTCGTATTTATTCCCCATAGAATCAAAGGAGGAAAAACCGGGAGTATCGGCAATAAATCCGCCGTCTTTTGTCTTGAAAAGTTCGGTATGCCTTGTTGTATGCCTTCCTCTGCCGAGTTTTTCGCTGACATCGCCCGTTGCAAGAGCCAAATCACCGAAAATTTCATTTATTATACTTGATTTTCCAACACCCGAATTACCTGCAAAGGCACAAAAACTGCCGCCGATTTCCTTTTTCAGTTCCTCTATTCCGATACCGTCCTTTGCAGAAATAACAAAGGTCTTAAAGCCCGATTTTGAGTAAATATCATACCACTCATCAAAGCTTCCCATATCGCATTTATTAAAAACAATTATCGGGGTGATATCATTATATACCGCAAAGGAAACAAGGCGGTCAATTAAAAGAGCGTTAGGCGCAGGGCAGGTATAAGCAGATACGATTACAAGCTTTTCAAGATTAGCGATAACGGGTCTTGACAGCAAGTTCTTTCTTGGCAATATCTTTTCAACAACACCGTGGCTATCGTCATTTAGCGAAAATTCAACCTTATCACCGACAACCGGGGAAACCTCCGATTTGCGGAAATTTCCCCTGGCTCTGCATTCATAAACTTTATCTTGGCAATAAACATAATAAAACGATGATATCGCCTTAACAATTATACCGTTCATCAATATACCGTTACCGTATTTTTACCGAAAGGAGTAATCGTAATATTATAAATATCCATCTCTTCGCCGTCTTCCTCCGAAACGGAAACGGTTGCGTCAACGCTGTCGGATTCTAAAATAACATTTTTAAATGTTACCTTTCCGATATAATCGTTTTTATATTCTGTGCTTTCGGTTAGCTTTTGACCGTTAACCCAAATGACAAACTTTATGGGTTTTGTTGCGGTATATTCGCCGTTATAATCTATTGTCAAATCGGTTTTCACCGTTCCGTCACTTACATAGAAGGTAACAACGGTTCCTTCGGGTGTATCTGCCTTTTGGCTTTCCTTAATACTTTGAGATATTACTATACCCTTACGGATATATTCCTTATCGCTTGGCGTCAAAGCCCTTGTTACCTTCTTCGGAACAAGACCTTCTTTTGTCAGTTTGCTTTCGGCATCGGCTTCTTTAAGCCCCGTTATGTCGGGAACCTCAACAAGCTTTGTAACACTTCCTTCACTGATATAAAGCGTAACCTTTGAGCCCTTTTCAACGGTTTGGTTTACGGGCGGCTCGGTTTTGAAAACATTACCCTTTTCGTAATCCTCGTTTGCCTCACGGATAATTTCGCCGACCTTAAGCCCTCTGTTTTTAAGTATGGTTATTGCATCTTCCTCTGGAACATCATAAATTTTAGGCACCTTAACCTTTTTTGTTCCCGTGCTTACCGTTAAAACAATCGTGCTTTTCTTTTTAACATTGTTTCCGGCATCAATATCCTGGTCAAAAACCTCGCCGTTGGCAACATCGTCATTATTTTTCTCTTCAAAGATAAATTCAAAATCCTTTTTGTATCTTGAATTGTTTTCAATTTCTGACCTTGTCATTCCGATAAAGTTCGGAACTTCAACCTCATTTTTCTTATTGTTCTTTGAACTAAATGAACGAATAATGAAAAATCCGCCAACCGCCAAAGCAATAATCAATGCGGCGGCAATACCTGCCAAAATCGGAACGGTTGAACTCTTATTGCCATTGTCCTTATCTTTTTTCGGTTTTTTATCGCTGTCAATATAATAATCGTCATCCTTAACAGAAGGTGTCGGAGTTGCGACAAACTTTGTCGGAGAATTATCAACAAAATATGAATAACCGAATGTTGCTTCGGGGTCTTTTCTGAATCTGTCAAGGTCGCAAAGCATTTCCGCCGCCGACTGATATCTTCTTTCGGTCAGTTTCTGCATGGCATGCATTGTTATTTGTTCAAGACCCAAAGGAATTGAGGAATTTATCTCGGTCGGAAGCTTCGGATTTGTTTGAAGCTGCATAATGGCAACCGAAACGGCTCTTTCCGCCTCAAACGGAAGGCGGCCTGTAAGCATTTCATAAAGCATGACACCAACCGAATAAATATCGGTTTTTTCGTCGGTTTTTTCGCCCTTTGCCTGTTCGGGACTGATATAATGAACGGAGCCGATTGCCTTATCGGTGATAGTTCTTTGTTCGCTTCTTGAAAAACGGGCAATACCGAAGTCGGTAACCTTAATTGAGCCGTCCTCCAAAACCATAATATTCTGCGGTTTAACATCGCGGTGAACAATTCCCTTATCGTGAGCGTGTTGAAGGGCTTTTAATATCTGAATGGTGAAATAAACCGCATCCTGATAACGCAAGCTGCCTTTTTCTTCAATAAATTCTTTAAGGGTTATACCGTCAATATATTCCATAACGATATACTGAATAAGGTCTCCGAAGCTTACATCGTAAACCTTAACGATATTCTGATGCGAAAGCATGGCGATTGCCTTTGATTCGTTCTTAAATCTGCGGATAAATTCCTCATTTGAAACAAATTCATCCTTCAAAATCTTTATGGCAACAATGCGATTTTCAATATTATCGTATGCCTTATAAACGACAGCCATACCGCCTATTCCGATAATACTTTGTATTTCATAACGCCCGTCAAGGCGTTTTCCGACATATTTATCCATAACTATTTCCTTTCGTTTATAAGGTTACGGCTATAGCGGTAATATTATCTCCGCCGCCGTTTTCGTTTGCCTTGTCAACCAAAACATCGGCAACCTTATCGGTATCATTATTTTTAACAATTTCAAAAATTGTTTTTTCGTCAACATAATTTGAAAGCCCGTCCGAACAAAGCAAAACCGTTTGTCCGATTTCAAGCGGTATCTCGGTGCAGTCGGGAACAACATCCTTTTCAACGCCGAGTGCCCTTGTAATAACATTCTTGTTAGGGTGGTTTTTGGCTTCTTCGGGGGTAAGCTTACCGTCTTCAAGCAGAGTTTGAACAACCGAATGGTCACGGGTTATTTGGGTCACTTCGTCGCCGATATGATATGCCCTGCTATCTCCCACATGGCATATTAAAGCAAAGCTGTTCCGAACGATTAAAACAACCGCCGTTGTGCCCATTCCTTCATAATTTTCGTCTTTTTGGGACATTTCATATATGCTCATATTTGCGGAGATAACGGCGCTTTTCATAAGCGAAAGCAAAGAATCACGGTTTAGTTTTCTTGAATATGACTTTTCAATATACTTAACAATTAAATCAACTGCAGTTGCACTTGCAACATTTCCGGCACTTGCTCCGCCCATTCCGTCACAAACAACGGCTAATGCGGAGTTATCCGAAAGATAACCGGTATAAAACGAATCTTCGTTTTGGCTTCTTTTAAGTCCGATATCGCTT
Source organism: Clostridia bacterium (assembly GCA_024404195.1). Lineage (GTDB taxonomy): Bacteria > Bacillota > Clostridia > Oscillospirales > Acutalibacteraceae > UBA737. The sequence goes on from JAKSQJ010000022.1 coordinate 12,616, forward strand.
TTACTTGATATTTGCATTATAAAACTCCCTCCCTTTTTCTAAGTTGCCCGCAAGAGGCATTTATATCAGAACCCAGTGTCCGCCTTATTGTAGCATTAACTCCGAGTTTTGTTAACATATCCCTGAAATCTCTTATTTTTGAAATATCGGGTTTTTTGAAAGAATTTTCCGCTACGGGATTTGCGGGAATAAGATTAACATGGCACATTATTCCCTTTAATTTTTGCGCAAGAATTTTCGCACATTCGGGGGAATCATTTACCCCCTCTATTAAGGCATATTCAAATGATATTCTTCTTGTTGTTACCTTTTGATAATCCTTACATGCCGTTAAAAGAGTATCAATATTCCATTTTTTATTGACCGGCATTGTTTTATTTCTTATTTCGTCGGTCGGAGCATGAAGGGATATTGAAAGGGTTATGGGAAGATTAAGCTCAGAAAGTTTATATATTCCCGAAACGACTCCGGAGGTTGATAAAGAAATATGTCTATAACCTATGCCCAAACCGTTTTGGTCGCCGACAAGCTTCAAAAACCGAACACAGTTATCAAAGTTATCAAGCGGCTCGCCCATTCCCATCATAACAACATTGGAAACCCTGACACCGTTATCCTTACCGGCGAAAATGATTTGAGCCAAAATTTCACTTGCGGTTAAGCTTCTTGTAAGTCCGTTAAGACCGGAGGCGCAAAACTTACACCCCATTCGGCAACCCACCTGCGTTGAAACGCAAACGGTATAGCCATGCTCATACTTCATTAAAACCGACTCAATATACTCGCCGTCAAAAAGCTTATATAAATACTTAACCGTGCCGTCAATTTTTGAAACAAGTTTTTTTGCAACCGTTACACCTGCAATATAGCACTTTTCACTGAGCTTTTGCCTTAAAGATAACGGAACATTCTTCATATCTTCAAAAGAATTTATACCGCTTCTTATCCATTTTATAACCTGATTTGCCCTGAATTTCGGCTCATCCAGTTTAAGAATCAACTCCGATATTTCCTCGTCATAAAGGGAACAAATATCTATTTTGCTTTGAATAATATCACCTGCTTTTATAAAGCTCGGCACAGAAAAATCCGTCAGTGCCGTCAATATGAGGCATATATTCGCCATTTGATTTTACATCAAAATCCTTATGTTTGTCAAGAAAAGCCGATATTATATCCTGATTTTCCGCTTTTCTCAATGTGCAGGTTGAATAGATAAGTTTTCCGCCTGCTTTAACATATTTTGATGCATTTTCAAGGATTTGCGACTGAATTTTTGAAAGTTCTTCCAATTCCTCTTTTGATATATCTTTATACTTAATTTCGGGTTTTCTTCTTATAACACCGAGCCCCGAACACGGAACATCGCAAAGAACAACATCAAATTTACCTAAATTTTCGTTATAAACTGCGGCATCGTTTACCGTTGGCTTAATACCTTTAAGACCCAACCTCAAAGCACCGTCTTTTATAAGCTTTACCCTATGCTCATAAAGGTCGCAGGCAACTATTTCGCCGGTGTTGTTCATATTCTCCGCCATTGTAAATGCTTTTCCGCCGGGAGCGGAACAAATATCAAGCACCCTTTGACCTTCCGTCAGTCCTATACCGTCAATGACCTTTTGGGAAGCCATATCCTCAACATGAAAATATCCGTTTTTATAAGCTTCGCTGTCAGAAATATTTATTGAAGAATTAACGGTAATTGCCTTTTCGTTTGTTCGTGATATATCCTTTACTCCCTCAATTTTAAGCATTTCAGATAACTTTTCGCTTGTTGTTTTAGTTATATTGACCCTCAAAACAACGGGCGGTTTTTTAAGCGACTGCTCCAAAAGATTTATTGCGGTTTTTGTTCCGTAATCATTTATAAAACTTTCAACTATCCATAAAGGGCAGGAATATCTGATGCTTATTGATTTTATGTCATCGCCCGTCGGCAGTTTAAGGGGATTTCTTAAATAACTTCTTAAAACACCGTTTACAAAGGATGCATTAAATCTTTCCTTTGAGTTTTTAACGATATTAACCGACTCATTAACGGCGGCGCTTTCGGGTATCTTATCCATATAAATAATTTGATAAAGAGCGATACGAAGCGCATTAAGCGTTATGGGTTTAATCTTTTTAACCCTTATTTTTACATATTTTGAGATTATGTAATCAAGGGTGATTTTTCTATCCAAAACACCGTAAACAATGGCACTTGCAAGAGATTTATCCGAAGGACTTAAATCAACTTTTGAAAACGCCTTATTAACGGTTATATTTGAATATGATTTACTTTCAAGCACCGATAAAAGAATATCGGTTGCAACACTTCTTGCATTTATTTTAGGCATATTATAAAACCTTTGTGCCAAGCGGTATCTTTTTACCGTTCAGCAAATTTTGGGCGGTCATGGGCTTTGAGCCCTCGGCTTGAACGGTTAATAATTCAAGAGCGGTATTACCCTTGCAGGAAATAACAAGCTTACCCTCATTTTCAATAACCGTTCCGCTAACGGAGGGTTTACCCGAAACAACCCTTGCGCTTAGTATTTTAAGCCGTTTACCGTCAATCAAAGTATATGCGCAGGGCCAGGAATAAAAACCCCTCACCTTATTATAAAGGGTTTCGGCATCCTCGCTAAAATCAAGGTGTGCCATTTCCTTATTTATTACGGGCGCAACAGTCACCTTTGTTTCGTCCTGCTTAATTCTCTTTGCCACTCCGTTTTTTATATCATCTAAAACCTTAACGGTAAGGTCGGCGGAAATAACCGAAAGGCGGGAAAAAAGTTCTTCGGCGGTTTCGGTTTCGCCGATTTTAGTTTTGGCAACATCAATAATATCGCCAGTATCCATACCCTCGTCCATCTGCATAACCGTAACGCCGGTTTCCTTTTCTCCGCAACAGATACACCACTGAATAGGCGAAGCGCCTCGGTATTTCGGAAGCAGAGAAGCATGACCGTTAATACAACCGAATTTCGGAAAATCAAGTATTTCCTTCGGCAAAATTTTACCGTAAGCAACAACGACGATTATATCGGGATTAAGGTCTTTTATTATAGAAAGTGCGCTCCCGTCCCGAAGGGTGTTCGGCTGAAAAACGGGGATATTTTTTTCTTCGGCATAAACCTTAACGGGCGGAGCCGTCAGGATATGCTTTCTTCCGACCGGCTTATCGGGTTGAGCGAAAACACCTGCAACCTCGTGACCGGCATCAATTATTTTTTTAAGGGTTCGGACCGAATAATCGGGAGTTCCCATAAATACAATACGCATAAACTTTTTCCTTTTATCAGTTTTCTTTTTTGTCTATATACAAAATGCCGTCCAAATGGTCAATTTCGTGACAAAATGCACGGGCTTTAAGTCCCTCACCCGAAACGATAATGTTCTTGCCGTTTCTGTCTTGCGCACGGACGGTAACCTTCATAGGTCTTGTAACGGCGGCGGATTTTCCGGGTATTGAAAGGCAACCCTCGTCACCGGTTTGAGTTCCCTCTTTTTCAATTATTACGGGGTTTATAAGTTCAACGATACCGTCGCCGACATCAACAATACAAAATCTTCTTAAAAGTCCGACTTGAGGGGCGGCAAGACCTACTCCATCGGCGGCATACATTGTTTCCGCCATATCGTCAAGAATTTGATGCAGTCGCTCGTCAAAGTTAAGCTGCGTTCTGCAAACCTTTCTTAAAATATCGTCGCCTAATTTTACTATATTTCTTTTTGCCATGGTATCACCTTTTTATAATACGGTTTCCGGATTTATATCCACATAAACCGATAAATCTTTTTTCTTTTTTATATTTATGCTTTCGTTAAGCATTTCGCGAAAACGCTTATTATTTTTACATTTAATAAGCATTCTGTAACGGTATTTACCGTTTACCTTTATTACAGATGCGGGAATGGGACCTAAAATAATCAGTTTAACATCGGCAAACTCGCCGTTTATCTTTTTAACGATTTCGTCCTTTACGGTTTTAGCGCCCGTTTCGGCGATTTCTCTATTCTCTGAGGACGCAACCACCATACAAATATCGCAGTAGGGCGGATAAATCATTACCTGTCGGCTTAATATTTCCTCATCGTAAAACTGCTTATAATCCTGCGTTGAAGCAAGCAAAATAACATTATCGTTAATGTTATTTGTTTGAACTACCGCCTCTGATTCTCCGCCGCTTCTTCCTGCTCTGCCTATTACCTGCGTAAGCAAAGAAAAAGTTCTTTCAAAGCCACGAAAATCGTCACTGTAAAACGCTCTGTCGGCACCTAAAACTCCGACAAGGTCAACATTCGGAAAGTCAAGTCCCTTTGCAACCATTTGGGTTCCTATCATAATATCATATTCCCCGTCGGCAAACGCTTTAAGACCCTGCGACATGGAATCTCTTGCAAGGGTTGTATCGGCATCAAGACGCAAGATTTTGGCTTCGGGGAATAAAAGTTTTATCTCTTCCTCCAATTTTTGCGTTCCGGCACCCGAAAATTTGAGAAATTCGTTTCCGCATTCGGGGCATTTTGTCGGAACGGGCTGCGATTTTCCGCAATAATGACACATAATCCGCTTATTTGCCGAATGATAGGTCATTGAAACACTGCAATCCTCGCAAACGGCAACATATCCGCAGTTAGGGCAGGACAAATGAGTATTATGCCCTCGGCGGTTAAGAAGCAAAATTACCTGCTTTTTATTTTGAAGCCGCTCGCCGATTTTTGATGCCAAAAGTCGGCTGATATTTGATTTATTGCCCTCGCTTAATTCCTTTTGCATATCAACGACGGTGACAAAAGGAAGCTTCGCATCGTTATACCTTTTTGAAATTTCGCAAAGGTCATATTTGCCCGAAAGCGCCAAACTGTAACTTTCAAGCGAAGGGGTTGCAGATGCCAAAACAAGAAGGCATTTATTATATTTTGCCCTGAAATATGCAATATCTCTCGCATGGAAACGGGGGCTTTTTTCCGATTTGTAGGTATGCTCCTGCTCCTCGTCCATAATTATAAGTCCTAAATTCTTAACGGGAGCAAAAACGGCGCTTCTTGTTCCGATGGCAATACTTGCCTTGCCCTCTTTGAGCCGTTTATACTCGTCCGCCCTTTGACCTATTGACATATCGCTATGCAAAACCGCAATTTTATCGCCGTACCTGTTACTGAAAAGCTCAACCGTTTGAGGAGTCAAAGCTATTTCGGGCACCATAACGATAACGCCCAAGCCCTTTTTAAAGCAAAGGTCAACAAGCTTCATATAAACACTTGTTTTTCCGCTACCCGTAACGCCGTAAAGAAGCGAAACATCGCCGCTTTTTGCCTCAAACTTTTCTTTTAGTTTTTTATAACATACATTTTGTTCGTCATTAAGAACAATATCGGTCATTTTGCCTTTGCTTTTAAGCTTATAGGGAGTTCTGAAAATTTGCTTTTCAAAAAGTTCTATTATGCCTTTTTTCGCCAAAGTATTTATAACCGAAACGGAAGCTCCCGTAAAATAACAAATTTCTTTTACACTTACAATTCCGATGGTTCTTATTACCTCGGCGACCTCTTTTTGCCTATCCGAAAGCCCCGAAAAATCGCCGTTTTCATCAATAATTCTCGCATATTTTGCAGTTTTATCATTAAGGGTTTTCTTGCTTTCGCTTGTCTTTATTACGGCTTGTTTTTTAAGAAGCGATTTTAGTATTTCTTCGTGGTTTTCGCAAACATCACTGACTTTTTTTGCAAGAACGGGCTCGTTTTCTTTAATAAATTCAAACACTTTTTGTTCGTCTTCTTTTAAAAGTCCGTCCGAAACAAACTCCCTATTTAAGCAATAAAATTCCTCCAACCGAAGTTTAAGTCCGGCAGGAAGAATTACATTTATTGCATCAAAATATGTGCAAAACAGGCGCTCCTTCATATAGGAACATAGCGTTCGCATTTCCTCGTCAATAATCGGCTCGCCGTCAAGCACTTTTAGAATATATTTGATTTTAGGGTCATCGGGAATTGTTTCTTTTTCCAAGATAAGACCGTGCTTCGTCATATTACCGTTACCAAACGGAACGGTAACCCGGCAACCCTCTTTTGCTTGGTTTAATAAATTATCCGGCACAAAATAGGAGTAGCATTTATCATAAGAGTTGGCGGCGCCGTCTAAAACGACCTTAACTGCCATACGGT
>JAKSQJ010000023.1 GCA_024404195.1 Clostridia bacterium
TATAAGAAAAATAATAAATGATTCTATAGCGGAAAACACAAAAGCAGGTGTTAAAGCGTCTGACTTTATCGTTATTGCAAGAGATACATCTGTTTATGAGGACGCTTTAAGTATCGCCTGCAAAAGAAACGGCATAGATGTTTTTATTGATAAAAAACTCCCCTTAATTGAAATGCCGGTTGCCGTTGCTACATTAAAGGCGATGGAATTTGCCGTTTGCCCTAATGTTAAAAGTATCATTGATTATTATAAAACGGGAATTTGCGGACTGTTGAGCGATGAAATTTCCGCCCTTGAAACCTATACTTATCTTTGGGGACTGACAGTAAAAGATTTTAACGATGAATGGGATATGAATCCGAACGGTTTTGATACAGAACTTAAAGGAAAAGACAAATCGGAGCTTGAAAACCTTAATAAAATAAGGATAAAAGCCATAGAGCCGTTAAATAAATTCCGCGAAGAATTTAAAAACACTTCTGCCGCCGATATGGCAAAGGCGGTTTATAATCTTGTTTCTTCCGACTGTATTAAGGAAAATTTGCTTTCGCTTTATAACGAAAACAATAATAACGGCAACGAAATCTATGCGGCGGCAATCAAAAAATCCTATTCCGCTTTGATTTTTGCGCTTGACAGTATCGTAACCTGCTACACCCGTTCAAATGTTTCAAAGCAGCAGTTTTTGCGTTCCTTTGAAAATGCGCTTAAACTTGAAACGGTCGGCGTTACACCGCAAAAGGATAATCAGATTATATTCGGCGGTGCCGACAGGGTTATAACAAGTTCGCCTTCTTATGTCTTTATAATGGGCGCAAATCAGGGGACTTTCCCGAAAATCTCCGCCAATACGGGACTGTTTTCCGATATTGATATAGAAACACTAAACGAAATGGGACTTAATATTCCCCAAAAAACCGTTGATTTTGCTTTGGAAGAAGAATTGCTTGTTTATCTTAATGTTACAAGTGCGACCCAAAAGGTGTTTATCAGTTTTTCAAAGCTTAAACCCGATAACACCTCGGCATTTCCTTCGCCCTTTGTTTCTCAAATCAAAAGATTAAAGGTTGACGAAAGAAAAGAGCCGGATACTCTTTCAAAAGCCAATTTGCCCCAAACCTTTGAGGCATCTAAAAATGAACTTCTTAAAAGGTTAAACGATGCCGACGGCGGCGCAAAAACCGTTGAAAGCGCCATTGCAAAAACCGACGAAGAATGGTTAAATAACTATAAAAAAATCAAAACAACCGCCGAAGAAGCGAAAATTGACCCCGATATTGCCGAAAAATACTTCGGAAACGAAATTTTCTTGTCCGCTTCCGCAATTGAGGGCTATAATAAGTGTAAGTTTGCGTATTTCTGTGAAAAAATTGCCAAAGCGAAGCCCAGAAAAAAGGTTGAAATAACGGCGATGAACAGGGGACTTATTGCCCACTATGTTCTTGAAAACTTCATTAAAGACCATACCGAAAAGGGCGATATTAAAACCGTTTGTCAGGATGATATAGAAAATGAGGTTGACCTGCTTACAAACGAATACTTAAGTAGTATCAAGGGCTTTATAAAGAAGCAGGATTATGCCTCTGAATATGCCGTTAAATCCCTTAAAAGAACGCTTGTTGACTATCTTATACGGGCGGTTGAGGATTTTGCCAATTCCGACTTTTTGCCGATAGAATATGAGTATAAAATCGGTCGTGATGCCGTTGTGCAGTATATTATAGATATTGACGATACGGGCAAAAAAATCAAGATAAACGGCAGTATTGACCGGGTTGACGCCTATGACGGAAATATAAGGATTGTTGACTATAAAACGGGTCACAAGAGTTTTGAACTTTGCGAGATACCTCACGGCAAAAATATGCAGACACTCATTTATCTTAATGCGTATCTTAAAAACAATGCCGATACAAGTAAGGCAGGTTTTATCTATTCAAAGCTTGAGCGCTTAAAGGGCGAAAGGTATGATCCTCAATGCCTTATTGTTGACGACAGTTTGATTATTTCGGCTATGGATAATAACGAAACAAGAAAGTTTATCCCCGAACATAAAACCAAAAAAACCGAAAAGGTCGGCAATAGGGACAAGTATCTGAAAGATGAAAAATACGATACCTTGCTTGATTTCGTTGAGGGAAAAATCATTGAAACCGGCAAAAGCTTATACGACGGTAACATTAAACCGAAGCCCTTAAAGAGCGGACAAAGTATTCACTGCGATTATTGCGAATATTCAAAAATATGCGGTGTTAAAAATAAAAACCCGAATGTTTTAAGCAAAGACGATGTCAAATTGATTTTCGGTAAGGAGGAATAGTATGCAAAAGTTTACACCTAAACAAGACGAAGCAATAGATTCAAGACAAAGCACCCTTGTTTCGGCTGCCGCCGGCTCGGGCAAAACCTCCGTTCTTACCGAAAGGGTAGTTAAAATTCTAACCGACTGCGTAAATAAAACCCTTGCAAACCGAATGCTTATCGTTACCTTTACAAACGATGCCGCCCTTGAAATGAAAACAAGAATAAATTTAAGTTTGCTTAATTATATCAACGAACATAAGGCGACATTAAAAGACAGCGACTATGCTCATTTGCTTATACAGTATCATTTGCTTGATTCCGCCAATATTTCAACCATTGACTCGTTTTGCATAAACATTGTCCGTGAAAATTTTGAAAGGTTCAATATAAACCCTTCTTTTACGCCGTCTTCGGGTAAGGAGCTTTCGGGCGAATGCGATGCCGTTCTTTCGGAAATTATCGCAACCGCTCAAAACTGTCCCGAAAATTTGGAGCCGAAGGGTAAATATAATGCCGCCGATTTTGGAAAACTATGCGAACTTCTTGATATGGAATCGGACGACAGAAACTTAAAAAAGGCGGTTGAAACCGTTTATGATAAAAGCCAGTATGTTCCTTTCCCGAACGATTGGTATGACTCGTTAATTGAAAACTATAAAATCCCGTTCGGCGATGGTCATAAATGGTTTGAAGATGCGTTTTGCTCTGCTAAAAGATATGTTGAAGATATGAACCGCCTTTTAGGCGAATTGAATACATATTTTGATGAGCTGTATGACCCGTCATCCAACGGTTTAGAGGAGTTTAACCATTATAATAATGCCGTAAATGTCATTACCGATAATTTTAACAGCCGTAATTGGAACGGTTTGGCGCTTTTCCTTGCGGATTATGAACCTCATAAAACCGGTTTTAGGGATAAAAACAAAGAAAGCTTGGCTCTTTTCAGAGGTTGCCGAGATAAAATAGATAAAGATATTGAGCCATTAAAGAAATATTTTTCCGTATCTTTTGAAGAAACAAAGCTTTATTTATCGGAATACCGTAAAGCCACCGAGATGTTTATTGATATAGTTAAAAACTATTCAAAAAGCGTTATTGATGTTTTTAAGGAAAATAATATTCTGTCATTTTCTCAAATTGAGCAAATGACGGTTGAGCTTATTTGCAAAAAAGACGAAAACGGCAATTTTGTTCCGACCGATACTGTCGGCAAAGAGTATATTGACAGGTATTCTTATGTTATGGTTGACGAATATCAGGATGTAAACGATTTGCAGGAAGTTCTCTTTAATGTTTTATCCGATAATCAAAAAAATTTGTTTGTTGTAGGAGATATAAAACAAAGTATCTACCGTTTCAGGGGCTCAAATCCCGATAATTTCCTTAATAAGAAAAGGTTATATGATACCGATAATTCAAAGAAGTCAATAACCCTTTCGGAGAATTTCAGAAGCCGTAAATCCGTTTGCGATTTTGTTAATTTTGCCTTTTCAAATCTTATGACAAAGGAAACCTGCGGAATTGATTATCAAAACGGGGAGCAGTTAAATTATGCCGCAACGAAGTTTTTTAACCCCGAAAACGATACACCGACCGATATGGTTTTTGTTGATAAAAACGAGAGCGATGACGATAAAGCTTCCTCAAAAGCCATAGCAAATTATATCGCAAAGCTCGTGAACGATAAATTTCAGGTTTCAAAAAAGGAAGAGGGCAATACCAAAGCCACAAGAGATGTTACATTTAAGGATATTTGCGTTTTGTTTTCTTCAACCGCCGCCGTTCCCGATTTGGTTGAGGAATTAAAGAAAAGAAATATCCCGGCAATTTATGAAATTAAAGATTTTACGGAAAATTTTGAAATTTCGCTTGTTATGTCCTTGCTTTCGGTAGTTGATAATCCGCAAAGTGATGTTGATTTGCTTAATCTGCTTTTGTCGCCACTTTATAATTTTTCTGCCGATGATATAGTAATGCTTCGTAAATCAAAGCATGACGGCAGTTTATACAGTGCGGTATTATCGGGTGCCGAAAACGGCAACAAAAAGTGCTGTGATTTTGTAAAAAGCATAAGTGAACTAAGAAGCCGAGCCGCTTTAATGAATATCGCTAAATTTTTGATGTATGCAATTTATGAAACGGATATTTTTTCAATCGTTTCTTCCTTGCCCGACAGTAAACAAAGGCGCAAAAACCTCTATTTACTTATGAATATGGCGCAAAATTCAAGCGGTGACACTTTATCAAGATTTGTTGATTTTGTAAATAACCTTTCGGATAACAGTGTTTCCTCAAACGACGAAAGCACAGATGCAGTCCGCATAAAAACAATGCATAAATCAAAGGGACTTCAATTTCCCGTTACGATTATCGGTAATCTTGCAAGTCAGGTAAATACCGATGAGATTTATAACAAAAAAATGATTTTCTCAAAGAAATACGGGCTTATTTTTAAGTCCTATAACGAAAATGCTTCAAATTATGTTGAGCATATCGGCATTAAGCTTTCTTATGAGGAATGGATAAGGGAAGAGGCAAAGGAAAAATTAAGGTTACTTTATGTTGCCCTTACAAGAGCGGAAGAAAAATTGGCGATTTTTGTCAATTTTACTTCAAAATTCAGCGCCAAAACCCTTTACGGTAATGTTTCATACGATAAACTTGACCTTACCGATTTACCAAAGTCGCTTACGGTCGGCTCATATATTGCCTCCGCCTGTTTTTTGCATCCCGACGCCGACGCTTTAAGGGATATGGTTGATAACTGCGATGTTTTGACAATGCCTACCGAATCAAAGCTTAATATTATTTCTTATGATGAGTCCGAAGATTTTACCGTCCAAAACTCAAATGACGGGGAAAATAACGAGGCAAACGAAGAATTTGCGCAGATAATAAGGCAAAATATTTTATTATCAAATGAAAATAACCTTACCTGCGAAAGTCCCTTAAAAACCTCCGTTTCGGCTATTGCTCATAAAGATACAGATGAGCAGTATTTCTTTAATGACCGCCCTGCATTTTTAAGCCATGACGGTGTTACGGCAACCGATAAGGGAACCGCAACCCATAAGGTTATGCAGTTTATTACCCTTCAAAAGAATATTGATATTGATTCAGAATTTGAGCGGCTTTATGAGAATAAGTTTATATCATTAAAGGAATATGAGGTTGCCGATAGGGATAAAATCCGTAATTTCTTTAATTCCGATTTGTTTGAAAGAATTGTTAAGTCAAATAAGGTTTTAAGGGAAAAAAGGTTTATGTTTAAGTATAATCCGCAAACCGCTTCCGAAAAACTTAAAACCGCTCTTGACAGTCCTACGGTTATTCAGGGCGCCATTGACCTTTTGTTCTTTGAGGATGACGGCATAGTTGTTGTTGATTTTAAGACCGATAGGGTAAACGATGTTAAAGAACTTGCCGAAAGATACGATTTACAGCTTGAATTATACGAAATGGCTTGTTCATCAATGTTCGGCGAAAAGGTTAAGGAAAAAATCATTTATTCCTTTAATAAATGTGAAGAAATTTCTTTATAATCTTGAAGTATTTTGATAAATGTAATATAATCAAGATAAAATTTTGTGTGGTGATATTTTGGGTAGAATTATATCAAGAATAGCGGACTTCTTCCGTGAGTCCGATAAAATCTTTTTGTCTCTTTGCATTTTTGCTTCGCTTTACGGTTGTCTTGCCGTATTAAGCGCAACAAGATACCTTGAAACAAACCGACCGTTTATCGTTCAGATGATGTCGCTATGCCTCGGTCTTGCAGTCGCAATTGTTATTTCGGCTTTTGACTTTCAGACATTTATTGACAGGTGGTATATTATTGCCGTTATCGGTTTAGTTCCCGTTATACTTACTTTCTTTATCGGCTTTGCTCCTGCCGGAACAGACGATAAGGCATGGCTTGATTTGGGCTTTACGACCTTTCAGCCGTCAGAACTGTTAAAGATTTGCTTTATCGTTACATTTTCCGCTCATTTAAGTAAAGTAAAAGCGAATATCAACAAATTAAAGTATTTGATTCCCGTTTGTATTCACGGTATTTTTCCCGTATTGCTCATTCATTTTCAGGGCGATGACGGAACGGCGCTTGTCTTTCTTATAATGGTTTTATGTATGCTTTATGCGGCAGGTGTTTCGCTAAAATACTTCGGTTGTGCTTTAATTGCCGCCGTTGTTGCTTCGCCTATCGTTTACTTCTTTGTAATGAACGATGACCAGCGTTCAAGAATTGTAAGCACCTTTAACATTGAAGCCGATATAAAGGGCGCAACCTATCAGTCGTATTACGGCAGAACCGCCCTTGCCAACGGTAAATTTTTCGGTCAGGGTTTATTTAAGGGCATTTTAACCCAGTCGGGAAGAGTCCCAGAAGGGCAAAACGACTTTATCTTTGTAAGCATCGGCGAAGAACTCGGTATGCTCGGTTTGCTCGTTGTTCTTATATTGCTCGGTGCAATAGCATTAAGAGCATTAAGGGTTGCGTTTACCTGCATTAAGGACAGCGGAAAGCTTATTTGTGTAGGTTTCTTTGCGATGATTTTTGCGCAGATACTCATAAATGTAGGAATGTGCACGGCGCTTCTTCCGGTTATCGGTGTAACACTTCCGTTTTTCAGCGCCGGCGGAACATCGCTTTTATGTATGTTTATGGGTGTCGGTTTGGTGCTTAATGTATATATGCACAGAAATTCAAGAGTCCTTTATCTTCACGAATAAAAGTTTTGTAAAAAAATACTTGCTTTTTGCATTTGTTTGTGATAAAATATATCAGCTATCGTGTAATGATGGCTAAAAATACACACATTATGCTTTTCGGTTTGGTGTCACCGTTTGATACTTGCGGTGATTTGCCGAGTGTTTGCATGATGGAGGTAAAACCTCAGGAGGAAATTATTATGGCAGTAGTATCAATGAAACAGCTTCTTGAAGCCGGTGTTCATTTCGGACATCAGACAAGAAGATGGAACCCCAAAATGGCTCGTTACATCTTTACAGAGCGTAACGGCATCTACATTATTGACCTTCAAAAGACGGTCAAGAAGTTAAACGAAGCATATATCTTCGTTCGTGACATCGCCGCTGAAGGCGGAGATATTCTCTTTGTAGGCACAAAGAAACAAGCTCAGGATTCCGTTAAGGAAGAGGCAGAGCATTGCGGTATGCCTTTCGTTAACGCAAGATGGCTCGGCGGTATGCTTACCAACTTCTCAACTATCAAGACAAGAATTGCCCGTTTAGAGCAGCTTAATGCTATGCGTGATGACGGAACTTTTGACCTTCTTCCGAAAAAGGAAGTTGTAAAGTTAGAGCTTGAAATTGAAAAGCTTGAAAAGTTTATCGGCGGAATCAAGAATATGACAAAAATTCCGAGTGCTTTATTTATTGTTGACCCCCGCAAGGAAAGAATTGCCGTTCAGGAAGCAAAGAAGTTAGGTATTCCGATTATCGCTATCGTTGATACCAACTGTGACCCTGATGAAATTGATGCGGTAATTCCGGGTAATGACGATGCTATCCGTGCAGTAAAGCTTATTGCCGAAACAATGGCTGCTGCAGTTATTGAAGGCAGACAGGGAACCGAAATGGGAACCGCTGCTACCGAAGATGATGAAACCGAAGAAGCAGAAGAAGAGGAAGTTATGGCAGAAGAAGTTGCCGAAGCTCCCGCCGAAGATGCAGAATAATAGGAGGAATTGACTATGGCTTTTACAGCTAAAGATGTTCAGGCATTAAGAGAAAAAACCGGTTGCGGTATGATGGACTGCAAAAAGGCGCTTACCGAATGTGACGGTAATATGGATGCCGCAGTTGACTTCCTTCGTGAAAAGGGACTTGCTTCCCAAGCAAAGAAAGCCGGCCGTGTTGCCGCTGAAGGCACTGTTTGTGCAATAGTTGAAAACGGCGTAGGTGTTGTTGTTGAGCTTAATGCCGAAACCGATTTCGTTGCTAACGGCGAAGAATTTAAGGCACTTGCAAATGAAGTTGCAAAAATTGTTGCCAGTGAGAATCCTGCTGACCTTGATGCACTTCTTAAATGCACCAAGAACGGTCAGACAGTTGAAGAAATGGTTCAGGAATTATTCCTTAAAATCCGTGAAAACATTAAGGTTCGCCGTTTTGTTCGTTTTGAAGGAAATGTTGTATCTTATGTTCATGCAGGCGGTAAAATCGGCGTTATGGTTAAGTTTGACGGTGATTTTGATGCCAACAACGATGCATTTATTACCGTTGGTAAGAATGTTGCAATGCAGATTGCCGCTATGAATCCTTCCTATCTTGATGAAGCATCTGTTCCGGCAGAGGTTCTTGATAAGGAAAAGGAAATCCTTATCGCTCAGATGAAGGAAGACCCAAAAATGGCTAATAAACCCGACGCAGTTCTCGGCAAAATCGTTGAGGGCAAGGTTGGTAAGTATTATAAGGAAAATTGCCTTGTTGAACAGCAGTTTGTTATTGACAATAATGTTACTGTCGGTAAGTATGTTGAAAACTCTGCAAAAGAACTCGGCAAGTCATTTAAGATTGCTCAGTTTGTTCGCTTTGAAAAGGGCGAGGGCATTGAAAAGCGTGTTGACGATTTCGCTGCCGAAGTTGCAAGTATGGTAAAATAATTTCGCCTTACCTCAAGGTGGGTTTGGTGCCGAAATATTTTTTGACATTAAAACGGATGTTCCTCTGGTCAAAATTGATTTATGAACTTCTAAACTTATATTAAGAGAGGATATTTATTATGGATGCTATTAAAGAATTAACAGCAGATATGCTTAAAACCGATGTTCCCGAAATTGAAATCGGTTCAACCGTTAAGGTTCATGTTAGAATTAAAGAGGGCGAGAAGGAGAGAATTCAGATTTTTGAAGGAACCGTTATCGCCAAGAATAACAGCGGTATTGCTGAAACCTTTACCGTTCGCCGTGTTTCTTACGGTTGCGGAATTGAGCGTGTTTTCCCCGTTCATTCTCCAATCGTTGCAAAGGTAGAACTTGTTCGCCGCGGCCGTGTTCGCAGAGCTAAACTTTATTATCTTCGTGACAGAGTCGGTAAGGCAGCAAAGGTTAAAGAACTTATTGGTTAATTTTTATTTGGGGGATGGCGGCGTCCGTCCCCCGATTTGCTTATTTTGGGGTGATTATTATTTCATTCTTTGAATCAAAGCATAGTGCTTCAAGGTCGTATAGCGAATTTAATTGCGACTATGTTTATGAAACCGAAAAAAAGAACAAGAGTAAAGCAAGTCCTATAGTTGACTTTTTTGACTGGGTTGATGTTTTAGCCGTTGCATTGGTTACCGTTGTTCTTATTTTTACATTTGTTTGCCGTGTTGCCACTATTGAGGGACAATCAATGGAAAATACCTTTTTTGACAGTGAAAAGGTTGTTGTTTCCAATGTCGGATACACTCCGAAGCGTGGCGATGTTGTCATTATTTCAAGAAACTATAATAACGACACTAATCTTGATATGAATTTAAGTAATAATCAACCGATTATAAAGAGGGTTATCGCAACCGAAAATCAAACCGTTTTAATAAGAGACGGCTCGGTTTTTGTTGACGGCAACCGCTTGACGGAAGAATATGCAAAGGGGCTTACTTATCCTAACAATATGGAGGAGAACGAAGCCGTTACCGTTCCGAAGGGTTGCGTTTTTGTTTTGGGAGATAACCGAGAAAATTCAAGGGACAGTCGGTCTTTTGATATAGGCAACCGTGGTAACGGTATGATAGATACCGAGTTTATTATCGGCAAAGTTCGTTTGAGAATTTTCCCAATAAACAAGTTCGGAGGAATTAAATAATGGACAATACGCAGAATATTCAATGGTTTCCGGGACATATGGCGAAAACCAAGCGCCAAATTGAGGGAACCGTTAAAATAATTGATGCGGTTGTTGAAATAGTAGATGCAAGAATACCCATCAGCAGTCGTAATCCTGACCTGATGGGTATTATTGGTAATAAACCGCACATTATCCTGCTTAATAAGGCGGATATGGCTGACCAAAGTGTTACAAATGCTTGGATAAAACATTTTAATTCAATAGGAATATCGGCAATTCCCGTTGACTGTAAGACGGGAAAAGGGATAAATTTATTTAAGGACACCGTTAAAACCGCCCTTGCGGATAAACTTGCTTCCTACCGCCAAAAAGGTATGGCAGGAAAACCGCTTCGTGTTATGGCGGTCGGTATTCCGAATGTCGGAAAATCTTCGTTTATCAATAAAATTGTCGGAAATAACAGGGCAAAGGTTGAAAACCGCCCCGGTGTTACAAGGTCTAATCAATGGTTTACCGTTGACAGGGAACTTGAGCTTCTTGATACTCCGGGTGTTTTATGGCCGAAATTTGACGATAATACCGTCGGCGAGCATTTGGCATTTACGGGCGCTGTTACCGACAGAATTCTTGATACCGAGCTTTTGGCTATGCGTCTTCTTGAATTGCTTATAAAGTTTTATCCTCAAATGCTTATGGAAAGATTTAAGCTTACCGAATTTTATGATGAGCCATACGATAATTTATGCCTTCTTGCAAAAAAGAGGGGTATGATGATGCGAGGCGCCGAGCCCGATACCGAAAGGGCGGCGGCAAAATTGCTTGAAGAATTCAGAAACTGCAAACTCGGCAGAATAACCTTGGAGGTGCCCGATGCCTGATTTTGAAATTGAAAATAATGCAAAACAAAACGGTTATAAAATAATTTGCGGTGTTGATGAGGCAGGCAGAGGCCCTTTGGCAGGTCCCGTTTGTGCCGCCGCGGTAATATTGCCCGAAAATTTGGTTATTGAGGGTCTTAACGACTCTAAAAAGTTATCCGAAAAGAAAAGGGAAATGCTTTTTGATGTTATAAAAGAAAAGGCAGTTGCCTATTCTATCGCCTTCGGCTCGGTTGAAGAAATTGAAAATGTCAATATCCTTAATGCCACTTTTCTTGCTATGAATAGGGCGATAGAGGGGTTAGATGTTAAGCCCGATTACTGCCTTATTGACGGCAACCGAGTTCCGAAAGATATTAAATTTCCCTGCGAAACCGTTATTAAAGGCGATTCTAAATCATATTCCGTTGCCGCCGCAAGTATTTTGGCGAAGGTAACAAGGGACCGGTTGATGTTAGAGTATGATAAAAAATACCCTGCCTATAAATTCGCAAAGCATAAGGGTTACGGAACAAAAGAACACTATGAAGCAATAAGGGAAAACGGTTTTTGCGAAATTCACCGTTTGTCGTTTCTAAAAAATGTTCACTGAAAAGATTATTGACGGTATCGGAAAAAAGGGCGAGGATTTTGTTTGCGACTATTTAAGAAATCACGGTTTTATAGTTATTAAGCAAAATTTTTCAAACCGATACGGCGAAATTGACATAATTGCCGAAAATGATGACTATATTGTTTTTATAGAGGTAAAGACAAGAAAAAGCGATGCTATGGTTTCTGGCATAGATTCGGTTGACAGCGCTAAAATCAGACGAATAAGAATTTTGGCGAATGATTTTATGAACAAGTTTTTTACAAAAAAACCACCCCGATTTGATGTTGCCGAGGTAACATATTATAACGAAACCGACCCCGATTTTTCGCTTAACTATATTGTGTCTGCCTTTTAGGTGAGCTATGGATTATTTTGATTTGCACTGTGATACATTAAACCGTATAGTTGATGAAAACCTTGACTTTTTCAGTGTTTCTCTTTTTGCAGGCGGACTTTCAAATGTTCATTTTGATAAGCGGTATCAGTGCTTTGCGGTTTGGACGGATGACAAACGGCAGGATAAATCAGAATATATAAAGAACTGTATCGGCGAGTTTAGGAAAATTAAAGAATATAATTTATCATCATTTAAGCCCATTTTAACGGTTGAAAACTGCGGGTTTTTAAGTGATGATTATTCTTTGTTGGAGGTTTTGCTCCAAAATGATGTTTTTTGCGCTTCGCTTACATGGAACGGGCAAAACGCATTTGCTTCGGGCGCTTATTCGTCAGGGGGAATAACCGCAAAGGGCAGGGAACTTATTAAAAAATTCAACGAAAATAATATTGTTTGCGATTTGGCACATCTGAATTACGAGAGTTTTAACAGCGCTTTAGAAATCGCCGATAATGTTATCGTGTCGCATACTTGTATTAGTGAGATTTTTCCGTCAAAAAGGAATATAACACTTCAAATGGCAAATAGGGTTAAGGATAAAAACGGCTTAATCGGTATTTGCTTTTACCCCGAATTTTTAGGTAATAAAAATGTTTTTGAGGGCGTTTACGAAAATATTTATTTTCTGCTTCAAAACGGCTTTGAGAATAATATCGCTTTGGGAAGTGATTTTGACGGCGCCGATATTCCGATAAAATCCGCCGATTTGCCGAAGCTTTATGAATATTTAATCGGCAAAGGAATAAAAAAATCGGTAACCGAAAAAATTTTCTTCAAAAATGCTTATAATTACTATAAAAACTTTGACAAATGACCGGTGTTAATATATAATAACTAATAAATTTAATAAAAGTTTTGACAATTATTACTGTTTTGAATATAATATTGGTATAAGTATTTTTTATAGTCGGCAATAGTTTTTTCGGTATTTACCAATTTTTATTATATCACTATAATATTATTGGGTGATGTAATAATGATTGGTATAATTTCGGATTTTTTCGGAATATTTATCGGTTGCATTTTAGGCGATTTATTTTTTGCAAAAAGAAAACTTTCCGATACTTTTTCTGCTATTTGCGGTATTATTATTTCAATGTTGAGTATTGTCGGATTTATTACAAGCAGTATTACCGTAAGTAAAAACGGTCTTGAAAGTCCGAACATTATATTTACGGTAATTTGCATTGTTATCGGAACGCTCATAGGAGAATGTCTTGACCTTGAAACAAGAATTTACAATTCAAAAATTCTTGAATCTCCCGCAGGAACGGACGAGATAACATCTGCCGTTATTACGGGAACAATAATGTTTGCCGTCGGCGGTATGGCGATTGTCGGACCGTTAGATGCTTTTCTGACGGGTGATAATTCAACTCTTTTTATTAAAGCTTTTATTGATTTTTCAATTTCGCTTTCTCTCGGCGGTGCTCTCGGCAAAAAAGTTGCGATTTCCGCCCTACCTGTCACGGTTTTGCAGTTGATTATCGGTGTGTTCGGGCTTTCTTTGTCATCGTTTTTTACCGATAATGTTATTGACTCAATTTGTTGTGTCGGTTATGTGATTTTGTTTTTCTCGGGATTTAATTTCATATTTGATAAAATCATTAAAATCAAAACTGTTAATATGCTTCCTGCAATAGCTTTGGTAATTTTGTGCAATGTTGCGCTTTATTTTATAAAGTTGACCGGTTTATATAGTTTTGTGGGTGGTTTGTTATGACGATTAAGCAGTTCCAATACATAAATGAAATTGTAAAATGCGGTTCTTTCAGTGCTGCTGCCAATAATTTGTTTATTTCTCAGTCTAATCTTTCTTTAGTTGTAAAAGACCTTGAAGAAGAACTCGGAATTGTTATTTTTAACCGCTCAAACAAAGGTGTCAGTCTTACTGCCGACGGTAAAGAATTATACGGTTATACTTTGAAAATTTTAGAACAAGTTAATGTTATAGAAAACCGATATAAAAATAATATTTCCGGTAAGGCACTTTCGGTTTATACCCAACATTATGATTTTGCCGCCGATGTTTTTGCAGATTTTGTTAATAAACATTCTGAGGACGGCTTTAATTTTGTTTTTAAGGAAACAAAAACAACCGAAATTATCAAGAATGTTAAATATAATAATTGTGATATTGGTGTAATTATAATTAAGGATAACGATTATGCGCTTAAAAGATTTTTGAAAGCAAATCATATATCTGTTATGAAAATCGGCAGCGCATCGCCACATGTTTTTTTGCGAAACGGTCATCCAATGTCTAACCGGAAAGAAATTTCCATTTCTTCTATGTCGCAGTTTCCGTTTATTGTTTACGGTCAAGGCGATTACGGTGAGGGACTTTTTAAGGAAGAACTAACCGAACAAATTGCATCAAAAAAAAGCATTGAAATTTATGATAGAGCGACACTAATGAATTTGCTGATTTCTACCGATTCTTTTACGGTCGGCACCGGTATTATGGCTTCAAAGCTTAATAACGGCAATATTGTTTCAATTCCGCTTTTAACCGATGAAAACTATTATATTTCGGTTTTAACTGCTGAAAATACCGTTTTATCCGTTGAAGCTATGGAATTTCTTAATATGTTAAAAGAATTATTTAATAATCTCTCAACTAAAAATTCGGAGGAAGTTTTATGAATTATGTAAGCACAAGGGATAGTAAAAATGTTGTTTCTTCATCTTTTGCCATTGCCCACGGTATTTCCAAAGAGGGCGGACTTTTTGTTCCCGAATCTTTACCGAAATTAAACGAAAACGATTTTAATAATCTTAAAAATTTAAGTTATGTTGACAGAGCAAAATTTATCTTTAAGTTGTTCCTTACCGATTTTACCGATGAGGAAATAGATAAATGCGTTAAGGGCGCTTATATCGGCAGTTTTGATGACGATAAGCCGGCACCGATGTCTAAACTCGGCGATAATGTAAACATTCTTGAACTTTGGCACGGTCCTACTTGCGCTTTTAAGGATTTAGCATTGCAAATTCTTCCGTTTTTGCTTACAACTTCGGCAGGTAAGGTTTCGGGCGGAAATAAGTCGGTAATTCTTGTTGCAACCTCCGGTGATACCGGTAAAGCCGCTCTTGAGGGCTTTTGCGATGTTCCGAATACCGAAATTATAGTATTTTATCCCGAAAACGGCGTCAGCGAAATGCAAAAGCTTCAAATGGCTTCCCAAAAGGGAGAAAATGTCCATGTTTGCGCCATTAAGGGCAACTTTGACGATGCTCAAACCGCCGTTAAGAAGATATTTACCGATAATGATTTCAAGAAAAAATTAAGCGAAAACAAAATGGAATTTTCTTCCGCAAACTCAATAAACTGGGGACGGCTTTGTCCTCAAATCGTTTATTATGTTTCTGCCTATGTTGATATGCTCAGCACCGGCGCCGATTTATCAAACGGAATAAATATTTGCGTTCCGACCGGTAATTTCGGTAATATTTTAGCCGCTTATTATGCTAAACTTATGGGCGTTCCGATTAAAAAGCTTATTTGCGCTTCAAATAAAAACAGGGTTTTGACCGACTTTATAAATACCGGTGTTTATAACAGAAACCGTGAATTTTATTTAACCTCATCGCCCTCAATGGATATTTTGATTTCAAGCAACCTTGAGCGTCTTTTATATGACCTTTCGGGTTGTGATGACGGTTATGTTGCTTCGCTTCTTTCCGATTTGTCAAAAAAAGGCGAATACGAAATAAACGGCGAAATGAAGGAAAAGATTTCAAACCTTTTCTATGGCGGAAGCTGTGACGATAATGAGACCGCCGCAACGATAAACGAAACATTTGAGAAATACGGTTATCTTATTGATACTCATACCGCAGTTGCCGTAAATGTTTATAATAAATATAAAGACGAAACAGGGGATAATTTGCCGGTTATTATCGCTTCAACCGCATCTCCCTATAAGTTTGCAAACAGTGTTTTGGCGGCTTTAGGCGAGGATGTTTCGGATGATAAATTCAAAACCCTTGATAAGTTATCCGATATTACAAAAACCGATATTCCGAAGCCGATTAACGACCTTAAAACCGCAACTGTCAGATTTACCGATGTGTATTCAAAAGAAGATATGTATAATGCGGTAAATAAATCATTGGGAATAAACTAAAAAAATATATCCGGCTATTTTTAGCCGGATATTTTAAAGATTAACCCTTTGCCATAAAGGTATCGCAACAAGTTTCGCTGCAGGTGCAGGCGGTTGAGTTGCCTACCTCAATTCTTCCTGCTCGGCAGGTGTTTTCGGGTGTGTGGTGAATGCAGTTTTTAACATTGCATTTTACCCAGCATTCGCAACTGTTATTTTCAAGCATAATCTTACTTCCTTTCTGACCCTTTGGTCAATATTATTGTTTGCATTAAATCTGTTTTTATTCAAGAAGGTGATTTTTTGAGACTTTTTGCTATTTCCGATTTGCATTTACCCTTTGGCGAGGATAAACCTATGGATATTTTCGGCGGTTGGGATAATTATACCGAAAGATTATTAAGTAATTGGCAAAAAATCGTCTCAAAAGATGATACCGTTGTTATCCCCGGCGACCTTTCCTGGACGGTTAAACTTGATGATGCCTTGCCCGATTTTGAGTTTTTGCATAAGCTAAACGGGCAAAAGATAATATTAAAGGGTAACCACGATTATTGGTGGTCAACCGCAAATAAAATAAATACTTTTCTAAATGAGAATAACTTTGACGATATAAAAATTCTTCATAATAATTCAATTTCGGTTGATAAATTTGCGGTTTGCGGAACCCGCGGCTGGGTTTATGACGGCACGGGCGAATTTGATGAAAAGGTCGTGCTTCGTGAGGCAGGGCGGCTTGAAACCTCTATTAAAATGGGAATAGAGCTTGGCGGAGAATTAAAGGTGTTTTTGCATTACCCGTTTGCCTACGGCGATTATGTTTGTAAAGAGATTTTTGATGTGCTTAAAAAATACGATATAAAAAAGGTCTATTACGGTCATATTCACGGTGCAGGGAAATATAAACTTGTATGTGAATACGAAGGTATTTCACTTCAAAATATTTCAAGCGATTTAGTTGGTTTTGTTCCGCAGATAATTTATTGAAAAAATATAAAATAATAGTAGATTTTCCAAAAAAAGTATGGTATAATTGTTTTAATTTGTTCGGAGGTTGAAAATATGAGCTTAAAAGAAACAAAAAAACTTGAAACAAACAAGTATTCCCTTGAAATTACCGTTGACGGCGAAAAGTTCCGTGAGGCAATTAAAAAGGCGTATAAGAAAAACGGTAAAAAAATAAATGTTCCGGGATTCAGAAAGGGTAAAGCACCCCTTCATATGATAGAAACCTACTACGGTGTTGAGGTTTTCTATGAGGATGCTTTGAATCTTATATATAACGATTTGGTTGAAGATGCTATTAAAGAGTCGGGCTTAAAGACCATTGAAGATAAAATGGAATTTGACCTTGTTTCAATTTCTAAAGAAGACGGTGTTGACTTTAAGGTGACCGTTACTACATATCCCGAAATTGAAATCGGTAAGTATAAGGGTCTTAAAGCAACAAAACCGGCTGTTGAGGTTAAAGCCGCCGAGATTACTGCCGAGCTTAACCAAATGGCAGACCGTAACTCCCGTATGATTTCGGTTGAGGACAGAGCCGCAAAGAAGGGCGATACCGTTATTATTGACTATGAGGGATTTGCCGACGGTAAAGCATTTGACGGCGGTAAGGCAGAGGCGCAACCGCTTGAACTCGGCTCGGGCTCATTCATTCCCGGCTTTGAAGACCAGATTATCGGTAAGAAAATCGGCGATAAGTTTGATATAAATGTTACCTTCCCCGAAGAATACGGCGCAAAGGAGCTTGCCGGTAAGGAAGCAACCTTCAAAATCAATCTTCACGAGATTAAGGTTAAGGAATTACCGACTATTGATGATGAGTTTGCTAAGGATGTCAGCGAATTTGATACCTTAAAGGACTTAAAGGCAGACCTTAAGAAGAAGGCGCTTGAAAGAAAACAGCGTGCCGCAGACGAAACTGTTGAAAATGAACTTGTAGGGCAAATAGTTGACAGTATTAAGGGCGAAATCCCCGAAGCAATGTTTGAAAACCGCCTTAACGCTTGCGTTGAGGACTTTGCTTACCGTTTGCAGTCGCAAGGTATGAACCTTGATTTATATCTAAAATATACAAACAGTTCTATTGAGGATTTCAGAAAATCTTTCCGTCCTCAAGCCGAAATGCAGGTTAAATACCGTTTGGCTCTTGAAAAGATTGTTGAACTTGAAAAGATTACTGCCGACCAAAAGGATATTGACGAGCATTATGAAGAACTCGCCAAGAACTACGGTGTTGAGGTTGACCGTGTTAAAGCCGCTATTCCTCAGTCGGAAATTGAAAAGGATATTGCCTGCACAAAGGCAATTGACCTTG
>JAKSQJ010000024.1 GCA_024404195.1 Clostridia bacterium
TGATTTTGCCTTTATGTTTATCATCATCAATAGTAAAAGCATAAATTACAATATATTCATAAACATTAATTTTATTCATTGCTTTCTCCTATGGATTTAAAGGTTATTATTTTGCCCTCTTCCCAATCCATTATCTTTGAATAATTATTGACCGGCGCCAACTCTCCGCCGTTTTCAAAATCAAATGTATTCATATTTGAATTATCTGAATATTCCTCAAATGGGGGCATCATTGTGAGACCGTCCATCTGCCAGATATTCCAGGATATTATTTCGCCTATTTCCAACAGTTCTTTTTTTAACAGAGGTTCGCCGAAATTCATTGATTTATAAATTTGTAATCTTTAGAAAGGAAGATATATATGAAATCATTAGCAGAATTACAAGCCATTAAGGACAAGATGAAGGACAAGGTTGTTCTTCGTGAAGGTTCCGGCGACATTCGTGTTGTTGTTGGTATGGCAACTTGCGGTATTGCCGCAGGCGCCCGTCCCGTTCTCAATGCATTTGTTGAAGGCGTAAATGCAGAAGGTCTTTCCGATAAGGTTACCGTTTCTCAAACCGGTTGTATCGGTATTTGCCAGTTTGAACCCGTTGTTGAGGTTTTTGAAGCAGGCAAGGAAAAGGTTACTTATGTAAAGATGACCGCCGAAAAGGCAAAAGAAGTTATTGAAAAGCATCTTAAGGGTGGCAATGCTATAGGCGAATATACCATTGCTGCTTCCAAATTATAATCCGGAGGTAAAATTATGATTCGTGCACATGTACTTATTTGCGGCGGAACAGGATGCACCTCGTCGGGAAGTAAGGCAATTCAAAAGGCATTTGCCGAAAATATTGAGGCAAATGGATTATCCGAAGAAGTAAAGGTTGTTCAAACCGGTTGTTTCGGTCTTTGCGCTTTGGGTCCTGTTGTTATTGTTTATCCTGACGGAACATTCTATAGCCGAGTAACTCCCGACGATGTCAAGGAAATCGTTTCCGAGCATCTTTTGAAGGGAAGAATTGTTGAGCGCCTTGTTTATAACGATACCGGCGCCGATACTGAAAAGATTTTGGAAAATGTTTCTTTAAGTGATACAGCTTTCTATAAATCTCAAAACCGTGTTGTTCTTCGTAACTGCGGTGTTATTGACCCGGAAAACATTGATGAATACATAGCAATGGACGGTTATGCAGCTCTTGGTAAGGTTCTTACCGAGATGAAGCCTGAAGATGTTATTAAGGTTGTTTCCGATTCTGGTCTTCG
Source organism: Clostridia bacterium (assembly GCA_024404195.1). Classification (GTDB taxonomy): domain Bacteria; phylum Bacillota; class Clostridia; order Oscillospirales; family Acutalibacteraceae; genus UBA737. Next base: position 1,250 of record JAKSQJ010000024.1, read on the forward strand.
TGGCCGTGGCGGCGGCGGATTCCCGACCGGCTTCAAGTGGTCTTTATGCGCTCCCAATAAAGCTCCTCAAAAGTATGTTGTTTGTAATGCCGACGAGGGCGACCCGGGTGCATTTATGGACCGTTCAGTTCTTGAAGGTGACCCACACTGTATTATTGAGGCAATGACTATTGCAGGTTATGCTATCGGTGCTACAAAAGGTTATGTTTATGTTCGTGCTGAATATCCTATCGCCGTTAAGCGCCTCCAAATCGCTATTGACCAGGCACATGAATACGGTCTTTTAGGTAAAAATATCTTCGGCTCCGGCTTTGATTTTGAACTTTATATCCGTCTTGGTGCCGGTGCTTTCGTTTGCGGCGAGGAAACTGCTCTTATGACCTCTATTGAGGGTAACCGCGGCGAGCCCCGTCCCCGTCCGCCTTATCCTGCTGTTAAAGGTCTTTACAATAGTCCTACAGTTGAAAACAATGTTGAAACCTTTGCAAATATTCCTCAGATTATTCTTCGCGGTGCCGATTGGTTTGCTTCAATGGGAACCGAGAAGTCAAAGGGAACAAAGGTATTCGCATTAGGCGGTAAGATTAAGCATACCGGACTTGTTGAAATTCCGATGGGAACTACACTTCGTCATATTATTGATGATATCGGCGGCGGTATTCCTAACGGTAAGAAGTTTAAGGCAGCTCAAACCGGTGGTCCTTCCGGCGGTTGTATCCCTGCAAGCTTAATTGATACCGAAGTTGACTATGACAACTTAACCGCTATCGGTTGTATGATGGGCTCCGGCGGTCTTATTGTAATGGACGAAGACAACTGTATGGTTGATATGGCTAAATTCTTCCTTGAATTTACCGTTGATGAGTCCTGCGGTAAGTGTACACCTTGCCGTGTAGGAACAAGACGACTTCTTGAAATCCTTAACAAAATTACCGACGGAAAGGGAACTATTGAGGATATTGATAAACTTCAAGAGCTTTGTATGTATATCAAGCAGAATTCTCTTTGCGGTCTCGGACAAACTGCTCCGAACCCCGTTCTTGCAACCCTTAAGTTCTTCCGTGATGAGTATGAGGCACATGTTATTGACAAGAAGTGCCCTGCCGGCGTTTGTAAGAACCTTCTTACATTCAGCATTGATAAGGATAAATGTATCGGTTGCGGCCTTTGCGCCAAGAATTGTCCTGTTGGTGCAATTTCCAAGACTGACTATGTTGCTGAAGGTCATAAGTTACCTTCACTCCAAATTGACCCTGCTAAGTGCATAAAGTGCGGCGTTTGTATGTCTAACTGCCGTCCTAAAGCAATCAGCAAAATTTAAGAAAGGAGCCGAAATATAATGGATATGTTAAATGTTAAAATCAACGGCTTTGCCGTAAGTGTCCCCAAGGGCTCCACTGTTTTAGAGGCAGCTCGTATTGCCGGTGTTGAAATTCCGACACTTTGCTTTATGAAGGATAAAAACGAAATCGGCGCTTGCCGTATTTGCGTTGTTGAAGTAAACGAGGGTAGAGGATTCAGAATTGCTACCGCTTGTGTTTATCCTTGCAGCGAGGGTATGGAAGTTCTTACCAATTCCGCTAAAATTCAAAAAGCAAGAAAAACAACCCTTGAGCTTATTCTTTCAACTCATAAAAAAGAGTGCCTTTCATGTTCTCGTTCAAATAATTGTGAACTTCAAAAGCTTTGCCTTGAATATGGCGTAGATGAAAAGGCATTTGACGGCTTTAAGCCGACTTATGAACTTGATACAACTACACCGCATCTTGTTCGTGATAATAATAAATGTATTCTTTGCCGTCGTTGTGTTGCCGCTTGTCAAGAGCAGTATGTCAGCGTTATCGGTGCAAATGACCGTGGTATTGATACCAATATCGGTCAGGCATTTGAGCTTAAACTTAATGATACACCTTGTATTTCCTGCGGACAGTGCACAGTTGTTTGTCCTACCGGTGCTTTAACCGTTAAGGATGATACCGATAAGATTTGGGATGCAATCAACGATCCTTCAAAGACCGTTATTTTTGAAACTGCTCCCTCAATTCGTGCTACTCTCGGCGAATGCTTTGATATGCCTATCGGCACAAATGTTGAAGGCAAAATGGTTGCCGCTATCCGCCGCTTAGGTGCTGATAAAGTTTTTGATACAGATTTCGGTGCAGACCTTACAATTATTGAAGAAGCAAACGAGCTTGTTGAGAGAATTAAGAACGGCGGAACCTTGCCGATGATTACTTCTTGTTCACCCGGTTGGGTTAAATTCTGCGAGTTCTATTATCCCGATATGCTTAATCATCTTTCAACCTGCAAATCTCCTCAGCAGATGACCGGTGCCGTTGTTAAGACCTATTGGGCTGAGAAAAACGGTGTTGATCCTAAGGATATCGTTATGGTTTCCGTTATGCCTTGCACTGCCAAGAAGTTTGAAATCGGCCGTGAGGATCAGTCCGCCGCAGGTGTTCCCGATGTTGATATTGCTATAACAACAAGAGAATTAGGCGCTATGATTAAGCGTGCAGGAATGAACTTTGTAAATCTTCCCGATGAAGAATTTGATAATCCGCTTGCAGATGATACCGGCGCAGCCGTTATCTTCGGTGCTACCGGCGGTGTTATGGAAGCTGCTGTAAGAACTGCTAATGCATGGCTTAACGGCGCTACAGAACCGTTAGAGCTTGAGGCTGTTCGTGGCACACAGGGTCTTAAAGAAGCAACCGTTAAGGTTGGCGGTAACGACTTAAAGGTTGCCGTTGCTTCTTCCGGAAGTGCTGCAAAGGTTGTTATGGATAAGCTTAAAGCCGGTAATCCCGACGGTTGGGGCTTCATTGAAATAATGGGTTGTCCCGGCGGTTGTGTAAACGGCGGCGGCCAACCGATTCAACCTCAGTATATTCGTGATACCGTTGACCTTAAAGCAGTTCGTGCTAAAGCTCTTTACGATCAGGATAAATCTATGGCACTTCGTATGTCACATGAATCTCCTGCCGTTAAGAAGATTTATGAGGAATGGTATACCGACGGTTTTGGCGGTCCTAAAGCACACCACGACCTCCATACTTCTTATGTTGCACGCAAGAAATATAATATCTGATAGAAATTATATTAAATGATTTATGGACGGGCATTTTGTCCGTCCATATTTTAGGTGGAGTAGTTTATGAAAATTCACGGTTTTCAAAAAATGACGCTTCTTGATTTTCCGGGCAGGGTCGCCTGCGCCGTTTTTACGGGCGGTTGCAATTTCAGATGTCCATTTTGTCATAACGCAGGTCTTGTGACCGATATTGACGGTGAAACCGAAATAAAAGAAGATTATATTATAGATTTTCTTTCAAAGCGAAAGGGTTTACTTGACGGCGTTGCAATAACGGGCGGGGAACCGCTTTTGCAAAAGGATATTGAAGATTTTATCAGAAGAATTAAACAACTCGGTTTTGCGGTTAAGCTTGATACAAACGGTTCTTTTCCCGAAAAGCTTAAAAATCTCGTGAACAGCGGTTTAATTGATTATGTTGCCATGGATATTAAAAACAGTCCGTCTAAATACGGTTTAACGGTTGATATATCTGATTTTGATTACAGTAAAGTGCAAGAAAGCATAGATTTTCTTAAAACCGGTGTTGTTGATTATGAATTCCGAACAACCGTTGTTGCCGAATTTCATACCAATAAAGATATTAAAGAGATTGCCGAAATTTTAAGCGGTGCAAAGAGATATTTCTTGCAAAACTTTGTTGACAGCGGAAATTTAATAGGCGAAAATTTACACGCATTATCTAAAGAAACATTAACCGAAATGAAGAACATTTCCGCCAAATTTATTCAAAATGTAGAAATTCGCGGTATATAATTGACTATTTATACAAAAAAGACCCCATGCACAATATATTGTGTTTGGGGTCTTGACTTTTAACTATATATGTGATATACTCTTATCAAATCACGAAAATTAGAGGGATAAATATGTATGCAGTTCTAAAAAGAGACGGAAAGGTTGTCGGTTTTGACCTTGAAAAAATTAAAACCGCTATAACAATGGCGTTTGAAGCTTGCGAAAAGCAGTTTCATCCCGATACCATTGATTTTCTTGTATTAAAGGTTACCGCCGATTTTGAAACAAAAATTGAGGACGGTAAAATTTCGGTTGAGAACATTCAGGATAGCGTTGAGTCTGTTTTGATTAAGGCAGGTTACGATGATGTAGCAAAGGCCTACATTCTTTACCGTAAACAGCGTGAAAAAATCCGTAATTTAAGCACGACAATGCTTGACTATAAGTCAACTGTTGATAATTATCTTAAGATAAACGACTGGAGAGTTAAAGAAAATTCTACCGTAACATATTCTGTCGGCGGTCTTATTCTTTCAAACTCCGGCGCAATTACCGCTAACTACTGGCTTACCGAGATTTATGATGACGAAATCGGAAATGCTCATAGAAATGCCGATATTCATATCCATGACCTTTCTATGCTTACCGGTTACTGTGCAGGTTGGTCGCTTAAGCAACTTATCCAAGAAGGACTCGGCGGCGTTCCCGGTAAGATTACTTCCGCTCCGGCAAGCCATCTTTCAACCCTTTGCAATCAAATGGTTAACTTCCTCGGCATTATGCAGAACGAGTGGGCAGGCGCTCAGGCATTTTCATCCTTTGATACCTATTTGGCACCGTTTGTAAAGGTGGACAACCTTTCATATAAGGAAGTTAAACAGTGCATTCAGTCATTTATTTACGGTGTTAATACTCCGTCCCGTTGGGGAACTCAGTCACCGTTTACTAATATTACACTTGACTGGACCGTTCCTAACGACCTTGCCGAGCTTAACTGTATTGTCGGCGGCAAGGAAATGGACTTTAAGTATAAAGATTGTAAAGCCGAAATGGATATGGTTAACCGTGCCTTTATTGAAATTATGATAGAAGGCGATGCAAACGGCAGAGGATTCCAATATCCTATTCCGACATATTCCATTACAAGAGATTTTGACTGGTCTGAAACCGAAAACAACAAGCTTTTGTTTGAAATGACCGCAAAATACGGAACTCCGTATTTCTCAAACTACATCAATTCCGATATGGAGCCGTCTGATGTTCGTTCAATGTGTTGCCGACTTCGTCTTGACCTTCGTGAGCTTCGCAAAAAATCCGGCGGATTCTTCGGCTCGGGCGAAAGCACAGGTTCTGTCGGCGTTGTTACTATCAATATGCCGAGAATTGCATATCTTGCTAAAGATAAAGAAGATTTCTTTAAGCGCCTTGATAAGCTTATGGATATTTCCGCCCGCTCTCTGAAAATTAAGAGAACTGTTATCACAAAGCTCCTTGAAAACGGTCTTTATCCTTATACAAAGAGATATTTCGGCACATTTACCAACCATTTCTCAACCATCGGTCTTGTTGGTATGAACGAGGCAGGTCTTAATGCAAAATGGCTTAAAAAGGATATGACAAACCCCGAAACACAAGCATTTACCGCAGAGGTTCTTAACCATATGAGAGAGCGCCTTTCCGATTATCAGGAGGAATACGGCGACCTTTACAACTTGGAAGCAACACCTGCAGAATCAACCGCTTTCCGTCTTGCAAAGCATGACTTAAAGCGCTATCCCGATATTATTACTGCCGCTAAAACAGAGGATGATTCACCTTATTATACCAACTCTTCGCATCTTCCCGTTGGCTATACCGAGGATATTTTCTCTGCTCTTGATATTCAAGATAATTTGCAGACACTTTATACTTCGGGAACTGTTTTCCATGCTTTCTTGGGTGAAAAATTGCCCGACTGGAAAGCCGCCGCAACTCTTGTTCGCAAGATTGCCGAAAACTATAAGTTGCCGTATTATACAATGTCTCCGACATATTCTATTTGTAAGAACCACGGTTACATTTCGGGTGAACAGTTTACCTGCCCCGAATGTGGCGAAAAGACCGAGGTTTACAGCCGTATAACCGGATATTACAGACCTGTTCAAAACTGGAACGATGGTAAAACTCAGGAATATAAGGACCGTAAGGTTTATAATATCGCCAACTCAAAGTTTACTCCGGCAAATGTTTCTGATGATACCGAAACTTCCGCTAACGAGGGAGTAGGTACGGTTTCCGACACAACCATTCTGTTTGCAACAACAACCTGTCCTAATTGCAAGATAGCCGCTTCAATTCTTGATAAGGCAGGGGTTGAATATAATAAGGTTTATGCCGACCAAGACCCCGATACCGCAACAAAGTTCGGCATTAAGCAGGCACCGACCCTTTTGATAGCAAAAGACGGTAATATAGAAAAATATACCGGCGTTTCTGATATCAAAAAGTATCTAAAGGTGTAAAATATGTATGATATTATAATTATCGGCGGTGGCCCGGCAGGGCTTACCGCCGCCGTTTATGCAAGAAGAGCCAATAAGAGCGTTCTTGTTATTGATAAAGCAACTTTCGGCGGTCAGATAACTTTTTCTCCCCGTGTTGAAAATATTCCCGGATTTATAAGTTTATCCGGAAACGAATATGCCGAAAAATTGGTTGAGCAGGTTATGACTGCCGGCGCAGATGTTGAAATGTGCGAGGTTTTAGAGGTAAAAAACGGCAAAACCAAAACCGTTGTTACCGATGACGGCGAATTTGAAGCAAAATCGGTCATTATTGCGACCGGTGCTAAACATAGGTTGTTAGGTCTTGACGGTGAAGAACAGCTTATCGGAAACGGTATTTCGTTTTGCGCCGTTTGTGACGGTGCTTTCTATAAGGATAAGACCGTTGCCGTAATAGGTGGCGGTAACTCGGCTTTACAAGAGGCGCTTCTTTTAGCCGAACAGTGCAAAGAGGTAATTATTGTTCAAAATCTTGATTTCTTGACAGGTGAGAAGAAGCTTGTTGAGTCAGTTGAGGCAAAAGATAATATAGAAATTATCCTCGGAACAACCGTTGATTCGCTTATCGGGACTGACGAGCTTACCGGTATTATGATTAAAAATTCAAACGGCGATATTTCAGAGCTTAAGCTTGACGGTATGTTTGTTGCTATCGGTCTTGTTCCTCAAAATGAATTTGTTGCCGATATTGTTAAGCTTGACGAACGAGGATATGTTGTTTCCGATGATAATGCACTTACAGATGCCGAAGGCATCTATGTTGCAGGTGACTGCAGAACAAAGCGTATCCGTCAGGTTGCAACCGCTTGTGCCGACGGAGCCGTTGCCGCTCTTGCCGCCTGCGATTATGTTGATAATTTTGATTGACAATGTAACATAATAAATATATAATAATATTAGAATTTCAGGGCGAGGTGCGATTCCTCACCGGTGGTTAAAGTCCACGAGCCTTTTTATAACGGCTGAATCGGTGAAATTCCGATACCGACGGTTAAAGTCCGGATAAAGAAGTTTTTATATTATAAAAATGCCCCGAACTTTTTCTGTTCGGGGTTTTATTTTGAGGTGTGATATGACCAAAAAAATAACAACAAAACATATTACTGTGTGCGGTATTATGAGTGCTATATCATATATTCTTATGTTTTTTGAATTTCCGGTGTCTTTCTTGATACCTTCTTTTATTCAGTTTGATTTTTCCGAAATCCCGGCGCTTATAACATCTTTTGCTTTCGGACCGTTTTACGGTGTTATTGTTTGTCTGATAAAAAATTTATTGCACTTGCCTTTTACAAAGACATCGGGTGTAGGAGAATTGGCTAATTTCCTATTAGGTGCTGTTTTTTGTTATTTTACCGGTTTTATTTATGCAAACAAAAAAACTCGCAAAACCGCTTTAATTGCTTGCCTTGTCGGGTCGCTTTTAATGGCAGTTATTAGTTTTCCCATCAATTATTATATTACATACCCGGTATATTATAAAGTTATTGCGCCAATGCCTGTTGTTTTATCGGCATACAAGTCATTGCTTTCGTTTGTAAAATCCATTCCGCAAGCTCTTCTTATTTTTAATTTGCCGTTTACATTCGCAAAGGGTATTATTGATTCGCTTATATGCTTTGTTATTTATAAAAAATTATCTCCGATATTAAAGGTTGACAAGGACGAATAATATAATATGAAAATTCTAATCATAAGACACGCCGACCCCTATTATCCAACAGATTCGCTTACCGAAAAGGGAAGCAGGGAGGCAAAATTTTTAGCCGAGAAACTTAAGAACGAAAATATTACGGATATATATGTTTCCCCTCATGGCAGAGCGAAGCTTACCGCAAAGCCGACCGCCGATATTTTGGGCATTGAGCCGGTTGTTCTTGATTGGCTTCGTGAATTTCCCGAAATGCTCGGTTTTGAATATAATACCGATTATTTTAAGGAAATGAAATCTCCTTGGAATATTCCGCCGAAAATTTGGGCTAATGATATAGACCAATATGACATAAACAAATGGGAAAACAGCCAACTTCTTGATAATTCCAAGGTTGTCGCCAAATATCATGAAATTTGCGAAAAATTTGATGAGCTAATGGCAAAATTCGGTTATCAAAAGAACGGCAATTATTATGATATAACAACCAATAATACCGAAAAGACAGTTGCTTTATTTTGCCATTCGGGTCTTGGAACATCGCTTATTGCTCATGCTCTTAATATGCCTTTAATTGCCGTTTGGAACACGGTTTTTTTGCCGCCTTCTTCAGTTACAACTCTTTATATGGAACAGCATATTAAATCGGAGCCGATAGCGCACGGTATATTATGCGGCATAGGTGATACATCACATTTGTATCATAACGGCGAGCCGGTTTCCTGCTCCGGTCTTCATACAAAAGAATTAAAATAATTTCTCACTAAATCTTGCAATACATTACTTATAATAGTATAATGAATATATAGTTTTGGAGGTGTTGATATGGCAACCGAAATAGGTATTGATTTAGGGTCATCTAAAACGGTTATATTTTCAAGTTCAAAGGTTGTTCTTGAATGTCCGAGCTTTGTTACCGTTGATAATGATACTTGGACTCCATTGTATTTTGGTGAAAAAGCCAAATTGACGCAGGGAAGAACCCCCGAAACTTTAAGTTGCGTTACTCCTATTGAACACGGCATTATTTCAGATTATGATATTGCCGAAAGTATGCTTAAAAACTATATGCAGGAAGCATTCAGCAATAAAATTTTAAGACCTAAAATTATGGCAACGCTTCCCGCTGGTCTTACCGAGCTTCAGCACCACTCTCTTGCTAATGTTATTGAGTCGGCAGGTGGGCGCAACATTTCGGTTATTGAAGGTCCTTTGGCAGTTGCCTGCGGACTTGGTATTGATTTTTCCGCTCCGCACGGCACAATGGTTATAGATATTGGTGCCGGCACTACCGACATAGCGGTAATATCAATGGGCGGTATATCCGTTTGTGATACCTGCCGAGTCGCTTCAAATGATTTTGACCTGCAAATTGCCCGTTATATCCGTAAGGAATATAATATTGAAATCGGTAATTTAATGGCGGAATCGGTTAAAAAGCAAATCGGAACGCTATATCCCGGAGATGTTGAAATCGCTATGGTTGTAAAGGGAAGAAATGTCTTTACCGGGCTTCCCGAAAGCTTTGAAATAACCTCAAAAGAAGTTTTTGATGCTATTAAAGATACTGCTGATTCCATTTGTAACGCTATTAGAAATGTCTTTTCAAAAACCGACCCCGACCTTGTTGCCGATATTAAAAATGACGGAATTTATATAACCGGCGGCGGTATTTTGCTTAACGGTTTTGATAAGTTTATTTCGGAATATTTGGATACTCCCGTTAAGGTTTTGGATGACCCTATTCACAGCGTTGTTAAGGGGGCGGCTATCGCTCTTAAGCATCCCGAAATGCTTAAGAATGTTAACTATCAGTTGCGCTCTATTAAAGAACTGGAAATTGAATAATTTTTTACGGCAAAATTTTAATATTTTGCCGTTTTTTGTATAGCAAAAACAACCTGTATTTAGTTGCAAATGCAACAAAAAATATTTTGAATTATGATATAATGTATACACAAAGGAAGGGTTTTTATGAAAAAAATTTTGTGTGTATTTTTGATTGTATCGTTAATGACCTCTCTTTTTGTCGGTTGCAAAAAGACAGACGAAAAGGCAAGCGGAAACCAAACGACCGTTAATGTTATCGGACTTAAAGGACCGACGACTATGGGCATGGTAAAGCTCATTGAGGACAGTAAAGAAAATGGCGAATATTCGTTTGAAATGGCAACATCCGCAAACGAAGTTTTACCGAAAATGCTTAAGGGACAAGTTGATATTGCCGCTGTTCCGATAAATGTCGGCTCGGTGCTCTATAACAAGTCAAATTCCGGTGTCAAAATGATTGCAATTAACACCTTAGGTGTTTCTTATATTGTTGAAAAAAACGGCAAGACGGTTAATGCCGTTTCCGACCTTAAAGGCAAGACCGTATATGCTACCGGCAAGGGCTCGGTTCCCGAATATGCTGTTAGGTTTTTGTTAGAAAAAAGCGGTATATCCGAAAAAGATGTCCAAATCGTTTGGAAAAACGAGCCGACGGAAATTGTTTCAATTATGGCAACAAAAGATAACGCCGTTGCGCTTTTGCCTCAACCTTTTGTAACTGTCGCACTTAACAAATTAAAGGATTTAAGAATTGCTTTAGACCTTACAAAAGAATGGGAAAGTGTTGATAATAACGGCGCTCTTATTACATCGGGAATATTTGTAAGAAATGATTTTGCCAAAAGAAATCCCGAACTTGTAAAGAAATTTTTAAAGGATTATCGTAAATCGGTTGACTATGTTAACACTAATGTTAATGCTTCCGCAAAGCTGATTGACAAGCAGGGAATAGTTGATGCCGCTATTGCAAAAACCGCAATTCCTTATTGTAATCTTGTTTGTATAGACGGTAAAAAAATGAAAAAATACGCAAAGAATTTTATTGGTATATTAAATAAGGAGAATGTTTCGTCTATCGGAGGAAAAATGCCGAAGGATGATTTCTATTTGATCTATGAATAAACGAACAGTCGGTAAGTTAATCGGTGTGATTTTAATTCTTGTCGTTTGGCAAGTTCTGTATTGGACGCTTGATTTGGAGATGCTTTTGGCATCTCCGTTTCAGGTTGTTAAGAGGTTGTTTGAGCTATTAAAAGAAAGAGATTTTTACACAAGAACTCTTTTGTCGGCTTCGCATATTTTCGGCGGATTTATAACCGCATTTTTATCCGGAATAATTCTTTCAATTCTTGCCGGTAAATTTTCGCTCATTGAAGATATATTATGGCCGGTAACTGTTATTGCAAAAGCCGTTCCCGTTGCATCGTTTATTGTTTTGTTTTTAATTTGGTTTGATACGGATATTACCCATATAATTTGTTTTTTAATAGCTTTTCCGATTATTTACACTAATTCATTAAACGGCTATAAAAATGCCGACGAGAATCTGCTTGAAACGGCAAATCTTTATAGGGTTTCCTTTGTAAAAAAGCTTTATTATGTTTATATGCCGGCAATGAAAAATTTTATCATTTCCGCTTCAACTGTTGCTATTGGTATGGCTTGGAAAGCGGGAGTTGCAGCAGAGGTTATTGGTGTTGCGAGGGGGACAATCGGGGAGCAGCTTAATGAAGCAAAATTATTTTGCAATAACGCCGATTTACTTGCTTGGACACTTGTAATCGTATTATCAAGCATAATTTTTGAAAAATTGTTTGTTTTGCTTCTGAAGTTAATATTCGGGAGGTTAAAATAATATGGAAAAAATAATTATAAATAACCTTTCAAAATATTTTGGTGAAAAACGGGGATTTGATGAAATTTCTTTTGAAATTGAGCTTTGCAATATCACCGTAATTATGGCGCCGTCCGGTTATGGAAAAACAACACTCTTAAAGTGCATTGCAGGACTGCTTAAACCTTCTTCGGGTGATATGATAAATGTTCCTGAAAAAATATCTTTTGTATTTCAGGACGACCGTCTGCTTGAAGATTTTTCGGTTGTTTCAAACATTAAATTTGTCACCAAAAAATATGATGAAAAAAGGGCGCTTGATATACTCTCAAAACTTGATTTGAAAGATTTACAGAGCACTCCCGTAAAGCAGTTAAGCGGCGGTATGAAACGCCGAGTGGCAATAGCGAGAGCGCTTTGCGCCGATTATGATTTGCTTATTCTTGATGAGCCGTTAAAAGGTCTTGATAATGAGCTTCGCGACAGGACCATTGATTTTATCAAAGAGTATAATAAAGAAAAAACCGTAATAGTTGTTACTCATGATATTTATGAAGCCGAAAAATTCGGTGGAGAAATTATTCAACTTGATTTATTGAAATCAAAATAATGTTTGTAACGGAGCCGTATTTATCCCTTGCCTCCTGCTTTTGCGTTTCGGTAAGAGAAAACTTTGTGTTTCGGATATACCTCAATAACTCTTGCGCTTCGGGGATAAGCGGAACATTATACTCATCAGCCATTTTCTTTGATAACTCGTCAAGCAATTCTCTTGCTTCGGCTTTTTGCTTCGCCGTTCCGTTATCAAGTGCGCTGATATCCTTTAATTCCTTTGCAAATTTATTTACGGCATCCTCTTTAACATTTAACTTATACTGTGTATTAAGCAACCAATTTACATACCGCTCCTGATTATACCGTATGTTTTCGGGGGAGATAGAATTTTTTTTCTTGACATTTTCGGGATTGTTGGATATACTATTATTAGATGATTTATCATCTTTAATAGAAGCCGATTCAGAGGATGATTTCCTCCTCGTTTCGGCTTCTATTATTTTTTCTGTTATTTCCTTAGGTGCAGGTTCTAAATATTCTTTAGCATATCCAATTTTACTTCCGTCAGTAAGATTGGCAATTGATAGTGTTAATTTATATGCATTTATTTCATCTGTAATGTAAACGCTTCTATTATCAAAGTTTTCAATTCCGATCTGTTCGTGATGTTGCGGAACATTTCTTTTTTCAAGTTTAGATATTTCAAAAACTTCTTTAATATTTTTATTAACTTTGTCATTGATAACTTTTATTCCTGTAACATCTTTGTAAGTAGGATATCTTCTAAATAATTCATCATACATTTTTACATCAGGCAATTTTTTTACAAAAGTTACAACATCCCCGTCTTCAAATTTAATTTTTGTATTTATTAAACTTTTATAAAAGTCCCTACCCGAAATGATTTTACCCTCATTGCTAATAAAATCAATTTTATCCAACAAAACATAATTAATTCCGTCGGATGTTTGACCCACACTATACTTCACCGCTCCGGTTTCTTCGGTGGCTTCGCTGTTCTTAATAAGGTTTATCCACTTATCTTCAAGAAGTCCTAATTGCTCGGTATAGCTCGTCTTACCGAGTTTTCCTTTTATCCATAATATAAACTTACGGAAGAAGTTTCTAATGCCTGTTCTTTGCTCTTGTGTGGCTTTTTGGAATATTGAATTAAGCGCCGTGTCTTGACTTTCTTCGGTTGAAAACAAAACATCACCGCAAAACTTTGCGATAATTTCCGTTTCGCCTTCGGCGGTTGCTCCGTTTGTTTCGTAAGTTCCGGCAATATCCCTTTTTATTAGGTCAAGTTTTTTGTTTACGGTGTTTGCGCCTTTGGCTTCTTCGGATAATATGATAAAGTTATAATTATACTTTTATCTTTTACTTGATTTTTATTTCTATAGTGTTATAATTGCTTGTGGGAGTGATATTGTTGCAATATAGATGGTTAAGATTTCCCGAAGGCAAAGTTAAAGCCGTTACTTTTAGCTATGACGATGGACTGAAATATGATATTTGTTTGAAATATGGTTTGATGTTGACAACAATTTGTTTAGTATTAAACCCGGCGAAACATTGGTAATTGATAAATTAAATAACGAAACATAATTTCGTTATTAAAATAAAAAATCAAAGGTGACTCAAAATGGAAAAATTTATTCCCGTTGTTGTGATTAAAGAATTATCGGAAACCGATAAGATTTTAACCGCACTCAAAAATGTTGGTATTAACTGCGCTGAAATTACTTTCAGGACTTCTTGCGCTAAAGAAGCAATTGAATACGCTATCAAGAACTATCCTGATATGTCAATCGGCGCAGGAACTGTTATAAACGAAGAGCAGTGCAAGCAGGCGCTTGATTTAGGTTGCGAATTTATTGTTTCGCCCGGACTTTCCGAAGGTGTTGCAAAGGTTTGTAAGGAAAGAAATATTCCATATTATCCCGGTTGCGCTACACCTACAGAGATTATTAAGGCGCTTGATTTAGGACTTGATATTGTAAAATTCTTTCCTGCTAATGTTTATGGCGGTCTTAAGGCAATTAAAGCAATATCCGCTGCATTTCCGCAGGTTAAGTTTATTCCGACCGGCGGCGTTGACAGATCAAATATTGACGAATTTTTGTCTTTTGATAAAATTGCCGCTATCGGCGGAAGCTTTTTTGTAAAAGAAGCGCTTGAGAAGATGGGAGAATAATTATGAAAGTAGTAACTTTTGGTGAAATAATGTTAAGATTAGCCCCTAACGGCTATTATAGATTTTTTCAGGATGATCAAATGCAGGCCACTTTCGGCGGCGGTGAGGCAAATGTTGCGGTATCTCTTGCCAACTTCGGTTTTGAATCAAGGTATGTAACAAAGCTCCCGACACATGCAATAGGTCAAGCCGCTGTAAATTCTTTAAGATATTTCGGCGTTGATACGGACTATATTGCCCGCGGCGGTGAGAGAGTGGGTATCTATTATCTTGAAAAAGGCGCCTCTCAGCGCGGTTCTGTTTGTATCTATGATAGGGCTCATTCTTCCATTCAAACCGCTTCTAAGACCGATTTTGACTGGAATAAGATATTTGAGGGTGCCGATTGGTTCCACTTTACGGGTATTACTCCGGCTTTAGGCGGAGATATGGTTGAAATTTGCAAGGAAGCTTGTATTGCCGCAAAGAATTTAGGCGTTAAGGTTTCATGTGACCTTAACTACCGTGGTAAGCTTTGGACAAGAGAGCAGGCAAACAAGGCAATGACCGAGCTTTGCAAATATGTTGATGTTTGTATTTCCAATGAAGAAGACGCAAAGGATGTATTCGGTATTGAAGCCGAAAACACCGATATAAACAGCGGTAAACTTAATAAAGACGGTTATAAATCCGTTGCAAAGCAACTTGCCGATAAATTCGGTTTCCAAAAGGTTGCAATTACACTTCGTTCTTCAATAAGTGCCAATGATAACGACTGGGCGGCTATGCTTTATGACGGTGATGATTACTATTTCTCAAAAGAGTATCATTTGCATATCGTTGACCGCGTCGGCGGTGGTGATAGTTTTGGTGCAGGTCTTATTTATTCTTTGCTTTCGGGTAAATCAAGTAAGGATGCCATTGAATTTGCCGTTGCAGCATCGGCTCTTAAACATTCAATAGAGGGCGACTTTAACCGAGTTACCGTCAGTGAAGTTGAAAAACTTGCCGCCGGTAACGGCTCAGGAAGAGTTCAAAGATAATTTTTATAAATTTGATTGCCGATTTTCTGTTTTTTTACTTGACATTACTTAAATTATAAGATATAATAATTCGGCAATCTAATATAGGGGTATAGCTCAGCTGGTAGAGCATCGGTCTCCAAAACCGAGTGCCGAGGGTTCGATCCCTTCTGCCCCTGCCAATCCCGTAAAGCTACTGTTTGTGTGGCTTTACGGGATTTTTTGCATCAAAATTCAGTGCTTAAAAACACCTAAAAATCAGTGCTTTCTAACATTTTTCTAACACTTTTCAAGCAAAAGCATTTTTTCAAGGGCAAAATTAATGTTTTGTTTTGAGGTTCCGTCTATGTGAGAATAGAAATTTAATGTTGTTGATGCCTCGGAATGTCCTAACCAAAGTTGCATTTTCACAACCGAAAAACCGTTCGCAAGTAAATTGCTCGCCCTTCAAATACAAAAACAAAATCATTTGAAATATAAGATGTGCCAAAAAACTTTTTGTGCCGAAATCGGTTTTTCGCCGCTCATTAAATAAGCATAAAAACCTTTGAGAAGATATGGTTTAACTTCATATATTTTAAGATGTTTGTCTTTGAAAAATGGGACTATATGACCTTTAATATTTCCCAAATATCCCGAATAGGTGGACGGTTCCAAAGTATGCTTGATTCTTTCTAACCAATCAATAAGATAATCAGTAAAAAGTATATCATCATAATTTGAATTACGCTGTTCAAATTCTTTTAGTGTATCTTCAAGAATCAGACTTCAAAGGAACAAATACCGTTTGCGGCTTGAAGGTGAGATTATGAAGACATATAGAATAACCATAACCGAAACAATGAGCCGAACGGTAAAAGTCAAAGCATAGAGCTTGAAAGAAACAAAATTAAAAGCTGAAAACAAGTATTACAGGGAAAAATATGTTTTAGATGCAGACGATTTTGAAGGCGTAACTTTCAAACCCGAAAAATGAAATTTGACACACGGATAAAAGTATAATAATATATCCCCGCAGAGATTTACAAATGCACTTCTTTGTGGGGATATTTGTATAATAAATGATGTGAAAAAAGGATTTAGGCAATCCAAAAGAAAGAGCGGAAATAGTAAAGGGAGAAGTATATCCTGACCATATAAATTATGTTGGTGTAAGTGATATTATGTAGTTACTGCGGGTAAAAACACAAAAGCCGTTAGTCTATTTTGTTGCTTTGTTTTTAGTTCTGTATTTTGACGGTGATACACCTTTAATGTTATTGAAAACATAACCGAAATAACTTTCGGAAGAAAATCCTGTTAACTGTGCAATTTGCGCAATTGAATCCTGACGTGCTTCAAGTAACTTCAGTGAGGCATCTACACGGGTTTTGTTTAAGAATTCCTTAAAACTTAATCCTGTGACTTTGTGAAACTCTCTTGAAAAATGAGATGGGCTCATATAAGCAATTTTT